>NZ_KB891173.1 GCF_000373365.1 Parafrankia discariae | reverse complement strand
CTGGAAATCCCGCACCACCATGGACCGCTACCGCGAAGACGGCACCGTCTGGGACGACAACGCCGCCACCCACCTGGGGCTGTGAACAGCACAGACCACGCGCGACCCTGTGTCCGGCTGCGCCGGAGGGCACCAGGCCGAGAGCGAGGGCGACGACACTGACTCGCCACCAGTGCACCTTGCGGTCGTGGCGCTTCGCGTTGGTCTCGAAGGCCCTACCCGGGTCGCCGCCAAACCTCGCCAGTGTCTCGACCTTGCTCTTGGTGGCGTACTCCTCCACGAGGCGCCGCGGGTCAGGGACGTCCTCCTACTTGATCACTGCCAGCGCCCGTACACCCGATCCGAACGAGATCAGGTACGCCGCGAATGCGAACACGGCCAGAACCAGGTTCACCTCACGAGTAGCCAGAAACTGTCCAGCTGCAGCAGCGAACCCGACAACTACCGTGTCGCCTTCGTCTCCACCCGCGCTCCGGATGAGCTCTGGCGGTCGAGGCGAACGCGTAGTTCCTCGGCGATGACTTCCAAGGAGTCGGGGTTCGGCTCTGCCATGCCCACCGCTGTGCGCGCGCCTACCTCCGCGGGGATACGCCCCCGAGATGACAACGGAGAGCGCCTCGCTCCGACCGTGGCCGCCGCCGCCGCGACCGTCAGCAATGCGGCCCACACGCCACGCGCGCGAACCCGTACTCGTCGAGCCGGCAGCGTTGTCCGGCCTCCACACCCAGCCGGATACCCGGAAGGGCTCCCCCTGGCATGAGGGAGGCGGACCCACCGGGACCGGGACCGGCGGGTGTGAGGTCCTTCCGAGTCGAACGCGGCCCCGTTACCCGTCTGACGGAGAGGTGATGGTGCTCGCCCCGGAGTACAACGGACACGATCATGCCGCTCCGCGTGTGCTTACTGGTCCTGGAAGTAGGCGGCGGCCTTCCGCGGCGCCCACCTGGCGCCCCGGCGTCGAGGTGACGCAGAGTTTCAGCTCCCGAGGTGCCCGCCTGCCTCTCGTCACGGTTCAGAGGGGCCGTGATCAGAAGGGTGACGGCTCGTGGCAGGGTGAGCACCTATGGGCACGCCTGTGGGGGCAGATGTGGATGTGTTCGTCTCCTACACAGGGGCGGATGAGGCATGGGCGACTTGGGTCGCCGAAGTTTTGGAGGCCGAGGGCCAGAGGGTGAAGATCCAGGCGTGGGACTCCCCAGCGGGGGAGAACTTCGTCCTCTGGATCAGCGAGCAGATGGCGGCTGCAGCACGGACGGTGGCGATCTGCTCGCAGGCGTACTTCGCCTCGCATTGGTGTGCCCAGGAATGGAGCGGTGCCCTCGCCGATAAGACGTTGACCCCGCTCCGGGTGGAGAGCTGCACTCTTCCTCCGATGCTGGCCACGATAGTCTACCGGGATCTGCATGGCATCGACGAAGCCACGGCACGGTGCCGGCTCGTGGAAGCCGTCGGTCTAGCCCGCCCGCCGCGCCGCTCTGGCGGGTTCCCCGGCGGCCCTACCCTGTTGATGAGGGCAACGTTCCCTGGTGGGCAGCCCTCTGACACGAAGTCGGACGACGATAAGGAGCCCACGACCCGGACGACCTCCGTTACGGGAGAGGCGGCAAGGCCAGTGCGACGCCCCCGTCGTCCGCGCAATGTGGTCGCCGCAGCCGTGGCCTTGGCACTCGTTCCATTCCTCATAGTCCTCGTCGTTACAAGAGCCGGGGGCGCTGGTGGAAGTTCGCCACCACCCGATTTCGCCCTCGCGTCGCGGACTCTGGCAGACGTATCGAGGAGGAGCGTCGGTGTCCTGTCGCTTCGTCTGGCCACCGCCGCGTACAAGCTCAACCCCACGCCGGAAGCCAGGGTCGCGCTTCTGCGAGCCGCGGACAGTTCCCTCGCGTCCCTGGGCCCGCCGCTGTCAGCGAGCTACAACGGGCGGGTTACAGATCTTTCCTGGTCGCCGGATGGGACATTCCTCACCGCTGTCGGACTCGACAGCACCATACGAATCTGGGACCTCGTCGGCGCAGATTCAACACCACGTGACCGCCAGATTACCCCGGCCCACGACGCCAGCGTAACCGCAGTCGCGGTCAGCCCGGACAGCGCAATTCTCGCGACCAGCAGTGACGACACGACAGCCAAGCTGTGGAGCGTGTCTCCAGCCAGCTCCCCGAAGGTGCTGGCCACGATCCCCACAGGCTCCAAACTTTTCAACGTCACCTTCAGCCCGGACGGCGACACCCTTGCACTCTCGAGCACGGACGGGACCGTCCAGCTGTGGGATATCCACGATCGGGCCAACCCGCAGCTCCTGTCCGCTCTCCAAGGTCATTCATCTGCGGTCTGGAAATCTGTCTTCAGATCCGATGGCAGGACGCTGGCCACCATCAGCTGGGACAATACCGCTAAGTTTAGCTTTTCCTAGCTCAGCAGGCCATTTCGGTCCGAGTGCGACACGCCAACAGCCGGAAACTTTTTGATCACTATTTCCC
>NZ_KB891172.1 GCF_000373365.1 Parafrankia discariae | reverse complement strand
GCCACCCGGGCCCCGCCACGATCCGACTCCACCCACTCACCCCACGCGCGGCCTGACCAAACCCCAGCAAGATCGCCTTAAGCTTCACGGCATTGGGCCAGGGCCGGCCGCAACCGTGGTCGGCACAACCCCGCTTGAGACCTTCCACCAGGATGGCATTACGCCAATGGCTACTTTCTGCTACCGGGGCTCTCGTGTCGCCCAGCGACCGGCGCAGGACGCCGAAGGCTCCGATCCCGGCGGTTTCCAACCCTCGGTCGCCTCGGTCGCTAGTAGCTACTCCACAGGTCAGGACCACATTCGGCCATTAGAGCTGTTGCTAGGACCAGCGGATGGGGCGCTGGTCCTAGCGACACCCGCCGGCGGTCAACACTGCCTCGAAGGCAACTTTCCGTGACTTCGGACGGGGTGTACGGCTACCCGGAGACGTCAGCGAAGAGCATCCATCAGGCATGGTGACGCACATCACAATTTCGGGATCAATTGATCGCCCGATCCGAGGACGAAAAGCAACGAACAGCCGTGATGAAGCGCGAAAAATACGCTCACGGCTGTTCGCAAAGTGCGGGATAAATGCGGGATGATCTCGAATAAATCGAGATCATCGATCTTGCGAAAGATGCCCTGACAAGGGCTTACGGGTGCGCCGCCAGGGACTTGAACCCCGAACCCGCGGATTAAGAGATTGCCGGATACTCGTCTGTACTCGTCCACGGACGTCCGCCGGTCCTGGTGGTGCGTCGTCCGGATTCCGCCGACGTCCGCGCTTGTCTACCGCTGTCCGGTGCCTTGGCTGCCAAGCTGGCTGCCGTGGACCGGGCGACCCGTCTCGGCGCCTTTCGGTCGAACTCGGACCTTGGCGGCTGCTGGGGGCGGATCTTTCGATACAAGCCGACCGTGCGCAGGCGCGGCAGCACCCGATCGCCACCAAATGGACTACACCATTCGTGCCCTGATTTGCCGAGCCTGCCATACTACGTTGTGCGATCTGGATTTAGATAGGTAATAAACCAATCTGCCACTAATTCGGCGTCACCCTTGAGATCCAGGGCCTTTCGCGTGTTGATTCCTTCATTCATTCCATGTGCAATCTTGTTTCTTCTGTCTACCAGAAAGGATATCTCACGGTGTAGCCGCTGGTCCTCATCCTCTAGGAACGTCCGAAAGTTCTCTTCGAGCTGAGGGCCGAAACGCGAGACAAGGTCGATGAGATTGTCGGGCGTGGGATTTCTCGATTTTGTGAGCCAGGATATAGCAAATGTTTGAACGGGTCCGCCCGATTTCTCGGTCACGTAAGTCCGCGTTGTTTCGAAGGTTGCTTGTTCGAGGTAGCCGCATGTACGCACAACCAGAAAGCGCGTGAGCCAGATATGATCATCGTCCGGGCGTTCCTCTGGACGGTTTGTGACCGAATCTGCCAGGCGGTCTAGATTTTCCTTTATCGTAGTGAGGTTGCGCGGTGGCCATTGTTTATGGGCCACTAGCTGTTCCGCTGTGGCCGAGAGAAGATCGCCGTAGCAACTTCGAGCCTAGCCTTGAGATTTTCCTCGGTGGAAGTTGATCCTGAAATTGCGGCCGTGAGCCTCTCATCGGCTAGGAGTCGTTGGTAGGACGATGCAACTGTCGCTTCGTCGACGGCACGTCCGCTATCGAGGCGTCGCATTAGTCCCACGAAGAGAGCTTCAGTCAACGCCATGTTGACCTGATTGCTCTGGAATCTCAACGCCGACCTACCTACGGCGGCATAAATGAGCTGGACACTTCGAGAGAAGAGTTTGACGACGCGCTCATGGTCTATGTCTTGAAGGTCCCGATGTTCACCGATGAAGTTGTTCAAAAACTGCTTCAGGGGTCTTTCGTAGTGTTCGGCATTGAGAAATAGGGCGACGATCCGCAGTATCAATTCCTGGTCGCGAAGTCGCGGGGACTCTAGTCCATAGAGGTGTCGCCAGTCTTGCAAGGTATTGAGATTTGCCAACCAATCGACAAAAGGTCCCGGATACAATGCAATTCTGATCTCATGGGGAGTTAGCTGCGTACCGCCTGAATTCATCCGCTCGAAGACCTGGTATACGGCCTCAAGAGATTCTCGCGTGCTCTCGGCCTTGACGATGGTGGCTTGAATGAATGTGTTATCAAGTTGACGCCGCTGTTCTGCGGAGAGGGTTGCATAAGTAAGACCCTGGAATTGCTCTGCGGTGTTCTTTAGGGAGAATTCCTGATCTTGATGAACACCCTTGTAGAACGCTTGGAGAGTGCGAAGTCGCTGCTGGCCATCAAGAACGAGATACCGCTTATCTGGTTGCAGCACGAGGATGATTCCGGGAATCGGGTACCCGAGAAGGAGCGATTCGATAAACTTGTCCATCTGGGGTCGTCTCCAGACGAATCCCCGTTGAAAGCCGGCCGTCTGTAGCGACATATCCCCGTGGCCGAATGTCGGGATAGCTGAGCCTTTTCAGAGTTGCTTTGCCTGAATCGTGGGAACGTTCCATCTCGCGCGCATGAAGGAGCCGCCGACGGGCGACCCGGAGGCCGGAAGT
>NZ_KB891171.1 GCF_000373365.1 Parafrankia discariae | reverse complement strand
TGCGACGGACCATTCGGCGCCGTCAGACCATTCGACGCACCATCCTGATTCACCGCACTACCCCGCACCACCGCNAGGATCTCCCGGCCCTCACGACGGGCATCGGACAGCCGCTGCACCAGCAGCATCCCCGCGCCCTCGCCCCACGCCGTCCCGTCCGCAGAGGCCGCGAACGCCTTGCAGCGGCCGTCGACGGCGAGGCCCCGCTGCCGGGAGAACTCGACGAACGCCCCCGGCGTCGCCATCACGGTCGCGCCGCCGACCAGGGCCAGGTCGCACTCGCCGCCGCGCAGCGCCTGCACCGCCAGATGCAGGGCGACCAGCGACGACGAGCACGCCGTGTCCACCGTCACCGCCGGGCCCTCCAACCCGAACGTGTACGCCAGCCGACCGGACAGCACACTCGCCGCGTTCCCGGTGCCGACATGCCCCTCGGCCGCGGCGGCGTCGTCGAGCAGCGACACGTAGTCCTGGCCGTTCGTCCCGGCGAACACCCCGATCCGCGAACCCCGCAACGACGACGGGTCGATCCCGGCCCGTTCGAACGCCTCCCAGGACGTCTCCAGCAACAACCGCTGCTGCGGGTCCATCGCCAGCGCCTCACGCGGGCTGATCCCGAACAGCGCCGCGTCGAACTCGGCCGCGTCGTAGACGAACCCGCCCTCCCGGGCATACGTCGTCCCCGGATGATCCGGGTCCGGATGGTAGAGCGCGTCCAGATCCCAGCCGCGGTCGGTGGGGAACGCACCCATCGCGTCCCCGCCCGAGACGAGCAGCTCCCACAGGCTTTCCGGTGAATCGGCCCCGCCCGGGAACCGGCAGGCCATGCCGACCACCGCGATCGGATCGTCGACGACCCTGGCCGGCAGAACCGGCCCAGCCACAGTGGACGTCCCGGTCTGGTCCAGGACGAGGTCGACGATGCTCTCGACACTCGGGTAGTCGAAGACAAGCGTCGCGGGCAGCCGCAGCCCGGTCGCCGCCGCCAGCCGGTTACGCAGGTCCAGCCCGGTCAGCGAATCGACACCCAGCTCCTTGAACGGCCGCCGGGGATCCACCGCCTCGCCGGATGGGTGCCCCAGCGCCGCCGCGGCCTGGTTGCGGACCTCAGCCAGCACCATCCGGCGGTGTTCGTGCGCCGGCAGCTCGGCCAGCCGGGCGGCCAGCGGCGACAGGCCGGTCGCCGCCGACGAGACGCCGGCGCCGGCCCCGAGGAAGTCGCGCAGCTGCGGCAGGTCGCTCAGCAGCGGACTGCGCCGCACCGAGGCGAACTCGGCGGCGAACCGTTCCCATTCGACGTCCATGACGACGACCACCGGCTGCGCCGCCCCGGCCGCACTGGCCGCCCCGACCGCGCCGGCCATTGCGGCCAGTGCGAGCTCGGCGCGCAGCGCCCGGAAGCCGCTGCGGCGGAACTGCCGCGTGCCGGCATGCTCGGCCATCATGCCGGCGTCCGCCCACGGACCCCAGGCGATCGACGTCGCGGGCAGCCCGACGGCACGTCGATGCTCGGCGAGGGCGTCGAGGTAGGCGTTCGCCGCCGCGTAGTTCGCCTGCCCGGAGTTACCGAGCACCCCGGCGGTCGAGGAGAACAGCACGAACGCCGTCAGCGGCCGGTCAGCCGTCAGCTCGTGCAGGTGCCGGGCGCCGTCCGCCTTCGCGGCCAGCACCCGGGCGAACCGTTCGGGGGTCAGGGAGTCGACGACCCCGTCGTCGAGCACGCCGGCCGCATGCACGATCGACAGCGCCGGCTCATCGGCAAGGGATGCGACGAGGCCGGCGACGGCGGCCCGGTCGGCAAGGTCACATGCCAGGACGGTGACCCGGGCGCCGAGCGCCGTCAGATCCTCGGTCAGCGCGGCCACCCCGTGCGCCGCGGGACCGGAGCGGCTGACCAAAACCAGCCGCCCGGCACCCTGCCGGGCGGCCCACCGCGCCACCTGGGCGCCCAGCCCGCCCGTCCCTCCGGTGACCAGAACCGTGCCTACCGGCCGCCACGCCTCACCGGTGCCGGCGGGGACGGCCGCCAGCCGCCGGGCGAGGACCCCGCTGCCCCGCACCGCCACCTGGTCCTCGCCGCCCGGCAGTCCCGCGAGCACGGCGGTGATCCGCCCGAACGCCCGGACGTCCAACGTCTCGGGCAGGTCGAGCAGGCCACCCCAGCGGTCGGGATGCTCCAACCCGACCACCCGGCCCAGGCCCCACGCCAGGGCCTGGGATGGGCTGCGCATCGGGTCCGCGGGGCCCGTGGTCACCGCGCCCCGGGTGACCAGCCACAGCGGAGCACCGATCCGCGCGTCACCGAGCGCCTGGACGACCGCGACGGTCCGCGTCACCTCGGCGTCGGCGAGCCCGACCAGCGACACCACGCCCGACAGCGCTCCAGGCTGCGCCTCCGACAGCAGAGCAGGCTGCGCGTCTGGCAGCGGGCCGGGCAGCGTCTGTGGCAGCAGGCCGGGCTGCGTGTCAGGTGCCAGGCCCGCATCGCTTCCGAGCGTGCGCAGTCTTTCGGCCAGGGTCGCCCGGTCGACACCGGGCTCGACCGGGACGGCGACGACCTCCGCGCCCGCGGCTGTCAGCAGCGGC
>NZ_KB891170.1 GCF_000373365.1 Parafrankia discariae | reverse complement strand
TCGATCACCCCGGCGGTCGGCGCTGTGCCGCGGCCCTCAGCATGGCGGACCTCGTCACGCAGCCCGTCATGGACCGTGATCGTGACGCCTTTCTTCCTCCACCGCTCGAAGAACCCGTAGACCGTCTTCCACGGCGGGAAGTCCGCNGGCAGCGCCCGCCACACGATCCCGTTGTGGGTCACGTAGAGGATCGCGTCCACGATGTCACGCCGGTCGTGTTTCTCGGGCCGGCCGTCCTTCGGTGCCGGAGGCAGCAACGGCTGCACGTGGGCCCACTCCTGGTCGGACAGATCCGACGGATACCGGTGCGATCGCGCCATGTCCGGACCCTGACCAGCCCACCCCGCCAGCCCAGCCCGCCACACCGAGAAGATCAGGAACAGACCACACTCAGCACACGAAACAAAGATCCAGGACAGGCACTCAGCCGCCGGTCTCAGAGGTCACCGCGGCGGCGCATCATCGCGAGTGCGGTCACCCCGGGCAGGATCGGCAGCCAGTAGCTGATCAGACGGAAGACCAGGACCGCGGCGAACATGGTCGCCGCCGTGCCACCCGACGCGGTGAGCCCGATGGCGAGCGCCGGCTCGATGGCTCCGACGCTGCCGGCTGTCGGCGCGGCGCCGGCGACGGCCGAGCCGACCAGGTAGACGGCGGTGATCGAGGCGATACTCAGCCCGCTCTCGAACGACCACACCGCACAGGCCAGGCCCATGACCTGCGCGGCCTTCGTGGCGGCGGTGCTGGTCACGAGCACGATCGTCCGCCAGGGCGAGCGGGCGAGGACCCCCAGGTGCGCGCGGAAGCCGCGCAGCGCGGGCCGCAGCCTCGTGCGCACCCGCGGGTGCGCGACGGCGGTGCCGACTCCCGCGCCGACCACGGCGAGCCCGGCCGCGACGGGGCCGGCCCCGATCCCGTTCACCGTCATCCGGACGGGCGCGGTCACCGCCTCGCCGACGCCGGAGCCGCGCAGGGTGCCGGCGACGAGCGCGATTCCGGCCAGGTGGAGGAGGATCGCGGCGCCCTTGATGGACGCCACGGCGGCCACCGCGGCGGGCCGGGTCATCCCCCGGCGTTCCAGGAAGCGCAGGTGTACGGCGATGGCGCCCAGGCCGGCCGGGACGACTCTGTTCGCCGCCGCCGCGGCGAGCTGGGAGGCGGTGGCCGTGCCCAGGCTCATCCGCAGCCCGCTCGCCGCCCGCACGCTCACGCCGTGCGCGACGTAGAAGAGCACCGAGGCGATCAGGCAGGCCACGAGCCAGTGCCAGCGCGGCGCGGGGACGTCGGAGAGGGTGCCGAGGACGTCCGAGCGGAACCGGGTGCCGACGAGCGCGCCGACGATGCCGACGACGCCGACGGCGGCCAGGACACGCAGGCGTGTCCGGCGCGGGCCGAGTCGGCGGGGGGTCCGGGTGAGCTCCACCGCGACGGCCGCGGCACCGGTGGCGTCGACCCCGCCGAACACCGCGGGCACGCCACCCGGCGTGGTGCCGGTGGGACCCGTTTGGCCGGTCGGCGGACGCTCGCCGGGTACGGGAGCCCCGCGCTCGCCGGACCGTCGGTGCCGGGGCAGGGTCGGACCGGGAACAAGCGGTGCGACCGCGGCGTTGTCTGCGTTCAGCGCCACCGGGACATTCAGCGCGACCGGGATCTCGATGTCTACCCCCAGTGTCCGGAAGCCTCGCCGCTCACGCTACGACGCACGCCTGAACGACACCTGAACGTGTTTCATTGTGCGGTTGGTCGAGCAAGGTCGCGGACCGGGGGCCGAGGACGGACAGGACAGCGCGGCGCACGGGCCGCGCCATGGCGCGGTCATCCCCCCGCAACCCCGTCCGATGCCTGTCGGACACACTGTGACGTGCCCGTATGCTCCCTGTGAAGTGCCCGGGAGGTGACGGTTGGATGGCCGTAACGGGCCTGCGGGGTTCCGCCGCCGCGGCGGCGGCCGGGGGAGGCGGCGGCCGTGGCGGGGGACTCAGCGGGTAGACCCGTCCGTGGGGTGCGCCGACCCCCCGTCGGTGTACCAGCGGGGCTCGCGGTCGGTCAGCCAGTCGGTGATAACCCGCCCGACGCGGGCCGGGCGGAACTCGACGGACCGGAGCCGGGACGGCCGGAGGGTGACGATGTCGATGTCGTCGAGCCGGCTGCCGAACTCCGCGTAGCGCGGCACGGCCCCCGCGAAGATCACGTCGATCCGCTGGGACGTCCCGCCCGCGGGTTCGAGGTGCTCGACGCCGCCGACGAAGTCGAGGGAGCGCACCTCGAAGCCGGCGGTCCGGCGCAGCACCTGGTGCAGCACCTCCTCCACGCCCCCGCCCGGTGGGACGTGCCCGCCGAGCAGGAAGAACCAGGGCTGGCCGCGATGGTTGGCGACGACCACGAGATCGCCGAAGGTCAGGAAGACCCGGGCGTGCAGCGACCGGCCCGGCCGCGGTTGTCCGGCGGGGTCGGCCGGGTTCATCGCCCCACCGCCTGGACGGCGAGCGCGCCCGAGCGGAGCCCCAGCGTGTCGGCGGCGTCCTGGACGACCCGCCGCTCGGCCGGATCGAAGTACCCGTCGGCCCGGCCGATCACCGCCCCGATGCGCAGCACCGCCCACGAGCGGGCCGGGTCACCGCGGACCTTGCCGATCTCGCGCAGGGCCGCGCGCCGGCCGGCGGCGAGATCCGAACGCAGCCGGGCGACGTGCAGATCGAACAGCAGCTCCAGGTCGGCCCGCGGGTAGTCCGCCAGCACGTCCTCGGCCTGGATGGCGGCGGCCATCGCGTCGCGCTCGGCGGGGTCGACGCGCCCGTCGGCGGCCGCGACCAGCGCGCACATCGCCACCGCGGCGTCCCGGAACGCCTCGCCCCGGACGTCCTCGCGGCGGGCGGTGAGCTGCGCCCGCAGGGTCCGCACCGACTGGCGCAGCCCGGTCCACCAGGGCTCGGCGTCCGCGACCGCGAGCCCACGCCAGGACGGCCACCGATCGGCCCACCAGGACATCGCCGCGTGGCCGACCGCGGGCGGTTGGACCGTGAACGCGGGCCCGGAGTCGCTCTCGTAGGGGCGGACCAGCGTCAGCCCCGGCGCGGGCGGGTGCCCGGCGGCGAACTCCGCCGGCCCGAGGGTGACGGCGTAGAGCACGGTGAGGGTGTGCGGGGTGTGCGCGGACGTCGTCCCGCCCGCCCCGCCGTGCTCGACGCAGCCCGCGAAGACGGGCCGTCCGGTCGTGGGCAGGGTGGCGCGCAGCAGCCGCTCGGCGGCGTCCCGGGACGACTCGCCCGGCTGGGCGGGGCCACCCGGGAACCGGGGGCCCGCCGGGTCGTCGGTGTGGACGAGCAGACCGCCGTCGACCTCGATGAGTAGCGCTGTTTCCAGAGAGACCTGCGTCGGCATCGGCATGCCGCCCCCAATCGTGACGCCCCGTCGCCACCTGGCTGCTGATACGTCGCCATCATCCACCTCCCCCCGGAGATTTCGCCGCACTATGGCCGAATGGTGGCATGGTGTCGCGAATCCGGGTCGCCGGACGGCCGCCGGGCGTGGTCGAAGGCGGGCGTCATCGGATCGCGGGGGAGTGGCCGCACACTGGACCGGCATCGATCGTGACGTGCCGTGACGGTCCGGCTGCTTGCCGGTGGGGTCGCGTCGCGGTGCGCTGTGCGGTGGTGGGCCGGTGTGCGGTCCGTGGGCGGGAGAGGCGGGACGCGATGTGGGCGGCGTTGTCACGTGGCTACGACCGGGTGATCGTCGAGCCCGGCAAGCAGCCGTTGCTGGCGCTCCTCGTAGCGTTCATCCTCACGTTCCTGCTCATCCGGCTCAGCGTCCGGATGATCCGCGCGGGCGTGCGCTGGTGGCCGGGCAACGTCGCGGTCGGCGGGGTGCACGTCCACCACACGGTCTTCGGCATCGCCTTCGTCCTGCTCGCCGGCGTGGGTGCCTTCTCGCCCGCGGGCGGGCGGTCGCCCTGGTGGGATCTGCTGGCGATTCTGTTCGGCGTGGGCGCGGCGCTCATCCTCGACGAGTTCGCGCTGGTGCTGCGGCTGAAGGACGTCTACTGGTCGGAACAGGGCCGGATGTCGGTGGACGCGGTCATCCTCGGTGCCGCGTTCACGGGACTGCTGATCGTCGGCGCGACCCCGCTGGGTGTCGACGGCCTCGACACCGGGGACCACCTCGCGCTGTGGGACCTCATCATCGTGCTCGGCATCAACATCGTGGCCGTGAGCTGCAGCTTCCTCAAGGGGCGCGTCGGCTTCGGTGTCGTCGGCCTGCTCATCCCGCTGGTCGCGGTGGTCGGCGCGGTCCGGCTGGCCCGGCCGGGCTCGGCCTGGGCGCACCGGCGCTACCCCGAGGGGTCACGCAAGGCCGAGCGGGCCGCCCGACGCGCGGCCCGGTTCGCCGTCCGCTGGCGGCCACGCCGGGACAGGCTCTTCGACCTGATCGCCGGCCGGCCGGATGACGAGGCGGACCGAGCGGATCACCGGGACTGACCCGCCGCGCGGCGGAATCATCTCAGGACGCGGCCGGGCCTCGCGGACGCGGCCGGATCATCTCAGGACGCAGCCGAGGGTCGCCGTCTCGCGGACGGCCGGGAGTTCGAACCAGACCTGTTTGCCCGGGCCGGTCGAGGGCGGATCGTCGACGACGCCCCATCGGCTGGCGAGCGCGGCGACGAGCTGCATCCCCCGGCCGGACTCGTCGTCGTCCTGGGCGGCCTTGAGTACCGGGCGCAGCGAGCTTCCGTCACTCACGGCGACCCGGACCCGCTCGCCGCGGCACTCGACCGAGACGCGCAACACCTCACGGGCCCCCACATAACGGACGGCGTTCGTGACGACCTCGCTGACCAGCAGTTTCGCGACTTCGGCGGCGTTCTCACAGCCCCACGACACAAGCAGATCAGCGACCAGCCCGCGGGCACGCCCAGCCGCCCGAGGGTCAGCGGGCAGGTCGAAGCCGGCGGTCAGAGCTTCGGCCACACATCACCTTCCGGGCGGTTGTCCGTTTCCGGTCCGCCCGCGTTGCCACGGCCGAGCCCGGCGTCGCGTTCCTCCCACCTCCGCGTGGACCTCAAACCTGATTGGCGTGGTCCTGCCAGACCGGAGACGCGAGACACAGCCTGGCCCGGGTCCGGCACGGGAACGGTAGCGACTCGCCGTGACCGTCCACGACCGCACCGGCGCGGTCGTGTCAGATGACGTCGATGCCGTCGAGCACCGAGTCCTTGCGCGCGAGCCATGCTCTGGTGACCGCCTCCACCTCGGGGCTCAGCGACGGGTCCGGGCCCTGGTCACGGCCGGTGCCGGGGCCCCGGTTCGTCGGGCCGGAACGGTCCAGGCCGCCGCCCGCGCCGGGTTCGGGACGCCCCGACCCCGGACCCCGCTGACCGTTGGGCTGGTGCTGGCCGTTCTGGTACTGGCCACCGTGGCCGTTCTGACCGCCGTGGCCGTTCTGACCGCCTTGGCCGTTCTGACCGCCTTGGCCGTTCTGACCGCCTTGGCCGGGCTGGCCGCCGTCGCCGTTCTGGCCGCGCCCGACGCCGGCCCAGGAGTCGTCCACGGAGATGGGACGGCGTTGCTCGGCGGCCTGACTGCTCCACGGGGAGCCCTGGGGCCGCGGCTGGTCGGGGCCCGCGTGCCGGCCGCGCGGTCGCGCCGGGTCGGAGGTGAGCCGTCCGACGGGCGGCCGGGTTCCCCGCTCGGGACCGCGGACGATGTCGGGATGCCGCGGCGGGGGTGGTCCGGCCGCGGCGGCGGCCTGCCCGCGCGCCAGCTCCGCGGCCCGGGCGGCGGCGATGCTGGCGGGCAGCATCTCGACCGGGCCGGAGATCGGCGGCGCCTGCCGGGACGCCGGCACCGAGAAGGACTCGGCCTGGGCCGCCGGGGCCTCGACACCGTCGGGGCGGGCCGGAGCCCGCGACGGCTCGGGCCGGCCCGAGCCGGCCGCGTGCTGAGGTTGCGCGGGCTGAGACTGCGCGTGCTGGGGCTGTGCCGGGTGGGGCTGGGAACGGGACGGATCGGCCGGGTGCTGGGCCCGCCCGGGCATGCGGTCGCCGAGCCCGGTGGGAACCGGGCCGGTGGGCCGCCCCGGGCCCGCCACCGCGGGCTGGCCGAAGAGGCCGGGCCGTGCCATCGGGCCGGACTGCTCCACCGGGCCCTGATATCCGGCCTGGCCCGGCTGCCGGCCCTGGCCGGGCTGCCCGGCATACCCGGGCTGCCCGGTGCCGGGTTGGCCGTTGTAACCGGGTTGGCCGTTGTAGCCAGGCTGCCCGTTCGGGCTCTGCTGCCCGTTCGGAGTGTGCTGACCGTTTTGAGTGTGCTGCCCGGTGTGGGCGGGCTGCCCGTAATAGCCGGGCGGCCCGCTCGGGCGGCCGAACCCGGGCACGGGCCGGCCACCCGGGCCGGGAAGTTGCTGGTCGCGCTGGTCGGGAGCTCGCTCGAAGCCGGGGGCCGACATCGGACGTCCCGGCTGCCCGCCGGTGCCCGGCGGCGGCCCGGCCGCCTGGAACCCCGGGGGCTGGAGCCCGGGTGGTTGGAGTCCCGGTGGTTGAAGTCCGGGTGGCTGGAGCCCGGGTGGTTGAAGTCCCGGTGGCTGGAGTCCGGGCGGGGCGGAACGGCGGCCGGTGTCGGCGGGGGGCGGTCCCGGCCGGGTGGGCGGGGCGTGCTCGCCGGGCGGGCCACCGCTGACACGCGGCGGCATGCCGGCGCCCGGGCGGCGGATACCGGCCAGCGGATCGCCGAAGACGGGGGTGCGGGCGGGCGCTCCGTTGCTCATGGGCATGCCGCCCGTCCGCGGGCCGCCACCGGCGGGCATCCCACCGGTGGCCGCGGCCGCGGCCGGCGGAACCGCGGCCGGCGGGCGCGTCCCGGGCGGCGGCATCGAGGGCGGCGGCGGCATGCGGTGCGGCCCGGTCGGCCTGGGCGCGGCCATCGGCTCGTCCGCCGGGCCGGGGGCGCCGCGCTGCCGGGCCGGGTCGGTGGCCCGAGGCAGCTCGTGCGGCATCGTCGACTGGCCGGTACTGGTCTGCGTGGTGGTGGAGTAGGAGCCCGTGTCGAACGGTGGCGGCGCGGCCGGGCGAAGGTCCGGCCGACGCTGGTCGGCGGGGCCGCCGGCTGGCGCGTGGCGGGGGTCGACCGGTCGCGCGTCCGCCTGGCGTCCATCGCTGGACCGGGTCGCCGGGGCCTGCGGCAGCGGGCGGGGCGCCACCTCGTCCTCGGTGGCCGCGAGCTCACCGGTGATGGCGACGACGGTCGCGCAGGGCCAGAGCCGGTCGCAGCTCAGGCAGAGGTCGAACTCGTTCGGTTGGTGCAGGTCAATCAGTGTGATCAGTGAATTGATGTGTTCGACGATCCGAGGGCCGGCCAGTACCGGTCCGTTCGCGATCATCTCGAGTTCCGAGCGCAGCTGACCGTGGTACCGCTCGACGTCGACTACGCGCGGATCCTCCATCGAAGGCAGCATGCACCATTGCGGGCGGAAACGTGCGGGGGGCACCACCACTGCGGGTAACTGGTGACCTTGTCCTCACTATGCGCGTCGACGGTTTCCACGGATAGCGAGTGCTGCGTGCACCCGTCGCGACAGGGTGGCGATTGCGGTGCGCTCCGTCGATGCTCCGGTCACGCAGCGCCCGCGTGTGGTGGCCTCAGTCAGGCCCGGATGGGCCATAACCCGGCCGGTTGGCGTCAGGTGCGATCGGGTCGGACCTCGCCGTCCCGGCGGACCTGGCGCATCAGACCCTCCTGGAGCCGCGCGAACTCCTCGATGTAGGGACTCTCCACCCCCGCGGCACCGCTGGTGTCCTTGCCGCCCTGCGAGCGGTCGAAGACCGGCTCGAAGCCGGCGAACTGGCCGTTCTGGCCGGGCATGCGATCGTTCTGGCCGTCGAAGGCCGGGTAGTGGGTGCCGCTCGGGGGCGGCGGGGGCGGCGGTGTGCCCCGTTCCTGCTGGCCGTCATAACCGGCTGGCCCGTACGACGGCAGGTTGCCGGCCGCGGACTGCGGGCGCTCCGATCCGTTGTCGAACGCCGGATAGTGGTTGCCATTGGACGAGGCGGCGCGCTCGGGAGCGCCGTCGTAACCGAAGCCCGGCCCCGCCCCGGTGCTTCCGGAACCGATCGACAGCGGTGTCGATCCGCGCAGGCCCTCACCCGAACCGATCTCCGGCTGCTCGGTCGACAGGAATCCGTCGGAGGCCGGGTAGATCCGCGCGGAGAGGCTCACCGACATCGGGTCACTGCCGTACGTGATGACATCGACCTGGTCCTCTGGTCCGATGCCGCCGTTTCGAGCGAGATCGACGAACCGGAAGAGGTCCGCCCAGCGTAGGCCCTCAAGGTCCACACTGATTCTCAGCGCCATTGGTTTGCCCCATCTCTCGGCTCGTGCGTGTCGACGGTTACCTGGCTTCCGACGCGGACGCTTCTCCTGGAGGCCGGGCTCCCCCCCGGCGCCTCTCAGCGCCGGCCGTGTTGGGCCGGGCTGTGATGGGCGGCAGCTTATACCGCGTTGAGGTGGCATTCCCCATCCGGGCTGGTTGATATGCCTGTGTTCGCGGGTGGGGGTAAGACGTGGGATTCAGCTGTGTGTCGGCGCGGTGTACCTGATCGCGGGCGGGAGCGCGGTGGATGATCCGGCGGCGGCCGGGCGACCGGCACGCCGGGGTGGGATCCCCCGGGTCACCGCCGGCGCCGGGTCGTTTGATTTCCCGGTGGGACGGCCCCGCCGGCACCGCCCGGCCCGGCCCGCCGGGAAATCGGAAGCATCGGGTCGGTCCCGCCGCCGTGGACGAGTAGGGTCCGAGCGTGTGAGCGTAGTTTCCGGCGATGTCAACGGTGTCGGGGGCGCTGCCGGCATCGACATGTCCGGTGGTTCGCTGCCCATCCGGCTCCTTCATGATCGGGTTTTGGTGCGGCCGCGGGAGGATTCCGCGGACCGGCGTTCGAAGGCCGGCATCGTGATCCCGGCCACCGCGCAGATGGGCAAGCGGCTGGCGTGGGCCGACGTGGTGGCCATCGGCACGGCGGTGCGCACGATCCAGGTGGCCGACCGGGTGCTCTACGACCCGGAGGACCGCGCCGAGGTCGAGCTGCACTCGACCACCTACATCCTCATGCGCGAGCGTGACGTGCACGCCGTGGCGGCCGAGCGGCTCGACGACGGGCTGACCGGCCTCTACCTCTGATCGCGTACCTCTGATCGCGCTGAGATGCCGCGGCGACCGCTGAGATCGCCGGTGAGATCGCCTGGCTGTCGCCGAGGCCGTCCGGCTGTCGCCGAGCCACCCGAGCCGTTCCCACCACCGACGGGCGGTGCGCGGCCGGTCGCCGCGGCGGTCCGGTTTGTCGCACGGCGGGCCGATCGTGCCGACGGGGCCGGTCATCGCGGGGCCGTCCCAGTGGCCCGGAGCGTCCAAGTGTGGCGGGAGTGACACCGCGCCGGGCTGCCCCTGCTTGGTGCGGACACTCCTCGGCCCGTATCCTTCGGGCGGCTCTGGAGATCCGCGTTCCGAACTGGTGGCCGTGGGTACCGGCTCCAGGTACGGGGAACGCGGACATCTGCTTGTCGCCCACTTCTCTGGCCAGAGCCACTGCTTATTGTGATCAGCCGATGTCTTTCGGGTACCGTTCATGATCGATCCGGGGGTTCGGGTCGACGCCGGTGGCGACAGGCCGCGGTCTGTGAGGATGAGGGAAGGTAAGGAGACGCATGGCTCGTGACTTCGACGCTCGGCGAAGTACGGATGTCGAGGAGGACGAGCTCCAGGAGCAGAGCCTGGAGACGCTCAAGGCACAGCGCGCCGGAGCGGCGGCTGACCTCGGCGACGACATGGACGCGCTCGAGGCGGAGCTTGACCTGCCCGACGCCGAGGTCAGGGACGAAGAGCTCGCGCTGCGGGTGCTGCCCCGGCAGGCGGACGAGTTCACCTGCACGAGCTGCTTCCTGGTGCAGCACCGCAGCCAGCTGGCCGACCCACGCCGGGTGGTGTGCTCGGACTGCGCCGCCTGACGCGCGCGCGGGCCCGGGCGGCCAGGTATGAGCGGTGGACCTCCATCGCACGACACCGGACGGACGGTTCCGGGAGTGAGGCCCTTGCCGGGCCCGCCCCCGGAACCGTCCGCCCGCCGGATGGGTGCGATCGCGGCGGCGATCCTGGCCGGGTGCCTGACGGCGTTCTACGCCCTGCCCGTCTACGGCGGCGGCACTGGGCGGTGGCTCCCGCTCCGGGTGGGGCTGTTCGTCCTCGCCCTGATCGTGACCGGGTGCCTGCTCGCCCGGCAGGTGGTCTCCACCCGGCACGTCTCCGTCCCGCGGGCCCGCGCGCAGTGGTTGTTCGCCGGCATCTGCGTGACCGTGGTCCTGTTCGCCACCGCCTACTACGCGCTGGCGGTGGGTGCGTCCGCCCAGATCTCCGGTATCCGGACGAAGACCGACGCGCTCTACTTCGCCGTCACCGTGCTGACCACGGTCGGCTTCGGGGATGTGCACGCCACGGGGCAGGCCGCCCGGGGTGTCGTCACCGTCCAGATGGCGTTCGACGTCCTCTTCGTGGCGACCGCGGGCTCGGCGCTGCGCGCGTCGAGTTCGGCCCGACGAGCCGCGCGCGCGTCCTGAGGCCGGCGCCGACTTCTTCCCGACACCGCGCACGCCCGGTTGCTGGTCTCGCGGAGTAGCTGTACCACTACCCTGAGTTCGGGGAAGTGGGGGGTGAGCGCGTGGCTGGCGCGGACGAACCGGAAGATTGTCCTGGAATGCCCGGTTTCGCCCTGCCCTGGAACGGGGTCGGCGAGGGCGCCCGGCTCGGAGGAGCCGACGCCGTCCTCCGGTCACGGCCCCGTTTCCAGCCGTCGCCGGCCGACGACCTGCCTGTACTGGGGACGAGGCTGGTCCCGCCACGCCCGGCCGCTCCGCATGTCGCCCGGCCGCGGCTGCTGGCGCTGTTCGACGAGGCCGTCGACCGGCCGCTGACCGTGGTGTGCGCGCCGGCCGGCGCCGGCAAGACGATGGCGCTCGCCGACTGGGCGCGCTCGGGCCGGCCCGCCCACCCGGTGGTCTGGCTGCGCGTCGACCCGATGCTGTCGCTGTCACAGCCGGGATCGTCCTCGTCCTCGCTGTCGTCGTTGCCGTTGGCGCGGAGCACGACGCGGCGGCCCGGCCCGCCCGTGTCACTGTGGGCGCAGATCCTGCGCGGTCTCATCCGGGACGCCGGCCTGCCCCCCGGGGACCAGCTGGTGCGCCTGATCGCCGCGAACGCCCGGACCTGTCCGGAGCGCTTCCGGCGGGAGCTGGTCAACCGGCTCGCCGAACTGCCGGCCCCGGCGGTGCTGATCCTCGACGACGCGCACCTCGTCCGGGATCCCGACGACCTCGCCGGGCTCGAACTGCTCGCGAGCGAGGGCGAGGGCCGGCTGCGCCTCGTTCTGGCCGGCCGGGCGCCGATCCTGCGGGTGCACCGCCTGCGTGCCGAGGGCAGGGTCACCGAGATCGGCCCGGCGGAGCTGGCCTTCACCACAGCGGAGACCGCGGAGCTGCTCGCCGCCCACGGCCTGCGCGTCCCGCCCGGCGTGGCTGCCCAGCTGCGGCGGGCCACCGAGGGGTGGGCGGTCGGCCTGCGGCTGGCCGCGGCGAGCGCGGTCTCGACCGGAACCCGCGGGCCGGCCGACGCGGCCCCGGACCACGACGCCGAGCGCGCGGGGAACGCCGCGCTGCCGCCCGAGCTCGACCCGTCCCGCGCGGCGCGGGCGGCCATCGCCGAGTTCCTCCACGCCGAGGTGCTGGCGGAGTACCCGGAACCCGTCCGGCGTTTCCTGCTCCGGACGAGCGTGCTGGAGCGGATCAGCGCCCCGCTCGCCCACGCCGTCTCCGCGGTGGCGCCCGCGTCCGCGCCGACGTCGACCCAGATGCCCGCCCAGACGTCGACCCAGACGTCGACCCAGACGTCCGCGCACCTGCTCGGCGAGCTCGCGCGCACGGGCGGCTTCCTGATCCGGCTGCTGGACGGGCCCGCCGCGACAGCTCACCACGGCGGCGGCGACCTCCCGGACGGCGGCGACCTCCCGGACGGCGGGCTGGGCGGTCCGTTCCCGGCGGCCGTCGCCGCGCTGCCGGACGGTCGCCCGGAGTACCGCCCCACCCTGGAGCCCGCGGCCGGGACCACGCAGGAGTGGTACCGGTTCCACCGGATGTTCGCGTCGATGCTGCGCGGGGTGCTCGGGCGCGACCCGCAGGAGGATCCCCGCGAGCTCGACCTCCGCGCAGCTCTCTGGTTCGCCGCGAACGACCACACCCCCGACGCCGCCCGCCACGCGTCGCGGGCCGGTGACTGGCGGTACCTCGCCTGCCTGCTCGTCGACGGCCCGGCACTGGTGGACGTCCTGTTCGGACGTTCGCCCGAGCTCGGTGCCCTCGTCGCCGGGCTGCCCACCACGGCGGCGGGGCTGTCAGCCGAGTGTGATCTCGTCCTGGCCGTCGGGCAGCTGCGCGACGGCCGGCTGGAGGCCGGTTCGGTCAGCCTGGCCTCGGCGCGGGCGCAGCTGCCCGCGGCCGGTTCGGGCCCGGCGGCCGCCCGCCGCCGGACGCTCGTCGACCGCATCGACACCGTGGAGGCGTACCGGGCCGAGCTCGCCGGGGAGCCCGCGGCGATGATCACCGCGGCCCGGCGGCTGCAACGTTCCGGGCCCGCTGGCGACGCGCCCGCCGCGGCGGCGCCACGGCCGGGAGCCGCCACCGGACCGGCGCGGGCGTCCGGGGGTGATCCGGACGACGCGGCGGAGCGGGCCGTGATCGAGCGGGCCGCGGCTGAGCGGGCGCCGTCGCGGCCCGTGCGGGCGCCCGACGAGCGGGCACGCGCGCTGGCGTTGTGCGCGCGGGGCCGGGGGGAGCTGTGGCTCGGCCGGTTGTCCGTGGCCGCCGGCCTGCTGCGCGAGGGCGCCGAGGTGGCCCGGCGGGCCGGGCTCGACGGCGTCGAGGTTTCCTGCCTGGGGGCCCTCGCGCTCCAGTACGCGCTGCGCGGTCGGCTGCGCCAGGGGGAGAGCCAGTTGCGCGCGGTGCTCGGCCCGACGACCGGTCCGCCCGACGCGGCGACCGGCCTCCCGGGCGGGGCGCGTCATCGCGAGCGGTGGGGCGCCCCCGGACTCCCCGAGGCGTACCTGGCCGCTGTGCTGGTCCGTCTGCAGCGTGCGGAGCCGGCCGAGGCGGACCGGTGGCTGGGCGCGGCGCGCATGACGATCACGCCGGCCCACCCCGCGTTCCTCGCCGAGATCGCGGCGGTCTGCGCCGCGCGGCTGCGGCTGCTCGACGGATCACCCGACGAGGTGCGTTCGGCCCGGCGGATGCTGGCCGTCGCCAGGACCGGCCCGACGCCGCCGCTGTGTGTGGCGGCCCGGCGGGCGGCCGAGGCGGACCTGCTCGTCGCCGCCGGCAACCCGGAGGCGGCCCGCCGGCTGCTGCTGCGCGACGGCGATCGGGCGGCCACCGACCCGCAGATTCAGCTCGCGCTGGCGCGTTGCGCCCTGGCCTGCGCCGACGTGCCCGTGGCTGAGGAGGCGCTCGGCCCGCTGCTGCGGGCCGGCGACGGCGGTGCGGGACTCGTCGCGGCGTGCGTGCTCGGCGCGGTCGCGGCCGCCCGGCGCGACGACCACGCCCGCGCCGGTGGCCTGCTCGCCCGGGCGGTGGCGCTCGCCGCCGACGAGGGCATGGTGGCACCGTTCCTCGACGCGGGGCCGGAGGCGTTGGCGATGGTGCTCGCCCATCCCGGGCTGGCCGACGCCCATCCCGCCTTCGTCGCCGTCCTCACCCGGTCGGAGTCGTCCCGATCGTCCGGGCCGCGGCCGGTGGCCGCCCGGTCGCGGTTCATGGCGCCGCGGCCCACGACGCCGTCCCGGGCGGTCGGGCCTGATGTCGTCGTGCCGGCACCGGCCGCGCCGACGTCGCAGCGGTCGTGGACCGCGGTGCCGGCGGCCGGGGCCAGGCCGCCCGGCGGCGTCGGGCCTGGCGGCGGCGTCGGCGGGCCCAGCCGCGGCAGCAGCGGTGGCGGCGTCGTCGGTGGCGGTGCGGGTGGTGCGGGCGAGCTGGGTGGTGCGGATGGTGCGGATGGTGCGAGCGGGCTGGGTGGTGCGGGTGGGCTCGGGTCGCCCCGCGGGCCGTGGCGCGCCGAGGGCGGGGGCGGGGGCGACGCCGGGGGCGCCCGGCGTCGGGGTGCCGCCGGGGGCGGTCCGGCGGGCGGGGGGCCGCGCCCGGGCGGTGGGGGGCATCTGCCGGAGCCGGCCGAACGGCTCAGCGAGCGTGAGCTCGCGGTGCTCAGCTACCTGCCCACGATGCTCACCACCGCGGAGATCGCGGCCGAGATGTACGTGTCGGTGAACACCGTCAAGACGCACCTCAAGAGCATCTACCGCAAGCTGGACGTCGCCAGGCGCCGGGACGCCGTCCACCGGGCGCGTGCCCTTCACCTGCTGTGATCGGCCACCTGTGGTCATCGGCACCTGTTGGGATCGGCACATGCCGTCAGCCCGCCGGGCGGCGCGTCTCGTCGGGCCAGCCCGCGTCGTCGGGGTGCCACCCGGCTCTGGGAGGCAGGTGACGGGCGGGCTCGCCGGGCTCCTCGACGCGGCCTGGGCCGCCCACGGCGGGCCCGCCACCTTGCGGCGCGGCCAGGCCCGGGCCGGTGTCGCACCACCCCGGTGCGACGTCTGAGCGGGGCGGACTCTCTCCGGCACCCCACCACTCGGGACCACCTTCGTGGGGGCACCCGGTGCCGTCGACCGGCCCGGCGGGGCCGGGGAAACCGCTGGGGCCGAGGTCCTCCCACCCGGCGGGGATCCCCGGGTGGGGATGGTGGTCCGGGGGTGGTCCACCGGCCGGGAAACGAAATCCGGTTGGCTCCTCTGTCCCGAATCCTTCAGCGTCGGCCCGCGGCCAGAACCGATCGGTCGTGCCATCCACCGAGGGGGGACGCGGGGGAAAGGGAGGAAGCGGAAGAGTCGCGGCGACCGCGGCCGGCCGGCGGCGGCGCGGCGGACGCAGACCGCGCCCGAGGCAGACGATCAGCGTCGCTCCGCCGGCCAGCATGATGATCGAACCGAGGACCCGCAGGTCGATGCCGGTCAACCGATAGGACAACGCATAGCGGAGGGTTGCGCCCGCGGCGATGAGGAAGATCGCGAATCCGGTCGTCACTCGCTTCACCTCATTTCGGCGGGCCTGGTGGGCCGGCCGCAACGGTGATCGAATGTGATCGTCAGTTATACGTTCGGTGAGAAAACTACCCTCTGTGGCAGCCGGTTACACACGCGCAGCCGAAGGTGGAGGTGGTGGTCGGACCGGGCCAATTTGAGGGCGGTTGCTGGCACCTTTGGGTGGTGGAGGTGCTGCGTTGATGTGACTGTGTGTGGCGCAGTCGTGACGATCAACGGTGTCCCGCGGCGAAATGACGCACGAACTGAGGTTCATTATTCACATAAGCCAGTCAGGCTTATCAGGCGTCAGAAACTAGGCTTCGCAGGCTGGCATCTGGGTAGTCGCGGCCCTAGGCTTGCCGAACATGTCCAGCTTGGCCGGAAATAAGCCGGCTGATTCGCGACTACCGGCCAGTGACCTGGTGTCGGTCTGCCCCCGGAGGCATGTGTGACTGACCGAATGCTCAGCAATCCCGATGGTAGCCCCAGCGGCCATCCGGCCTCCGGCCGACTCGCCGTGACGATGGACACATCGGCGGGGGTTGCCCGGCCGCCCGGCGTGGCGGCCCCGCACCGGGCTCCCACGACGCGGCACGCGCCGATCTCGGCGACATCCGCGGTGGGCCACCCGGGCGCCCGGATGCGTCCCGGCGCGGTCGCGGCGGGGCTGCCCGGCCGCGCCCCCGTCCCGGCCCGCGGGCCGCAGGTGCCGCGGGATCTGGCGCTCGGCGCGGCGGAGCTGCGCGGCGTGCTCCGCGTCGTCGAGGACTGCGAACGGGCGGCGTCGCTGCCGGCGTTCCGTGAGGCGGCGCTCGACGGGATGGCCCGCCACCTCGGCTACCGCCACTCGGCGTTCTTCCTCGGCTCGTCCCCGCAGTCGACCTTCCAGGACGCCCGCCCGACCGGGCGCGGTCTCGCGCTGCGCATGGCCGGGCCCTTCCTGGAGCGCTACCGTAGCCTCGAGGTCTTCAACGACCCGGAGAGCCTGCGGCTGATGTGGGAGCGCGGCCTGGTCACACTCGACGAGATCGGGGTGCCCGACCGGCCCGAGGTCCGGCTGCGGCTGGAGCGCTTCCTGCGCGCCCACGGAATCCACGCGAAGCTGCTGATCAGGCTCGCCGGGTCCGGCGGTGTCGGCGCCGTCGTCTCCCTGCTGGACCCGCGGCCGGGTGCCTTCGGGCCGCGGGACCGCGCGGTGGGTGCCGTGCTCGCCCGCCATCTCGGCAACCTGCTGCGTTTCTACATCCGGGTGAACCCGGGTCCGGCCGTGACGGCGAAGCTCTCCGCCCGGGAGCGCGACGTCGTTCGCCTGGTGGCGGAAGGCCAGTCGAACCGGCAGGTGGCGGAGGCCCTCTGCATCAGCATCGACACCGTCAAGCATCACCTGACGCACGCGCTCGTGGCGACCGGTTGCTCCAACCGCACCCAGCTCGCGCTCGCCTGGCAGCGTGAGATGGGCTCGATGCCGGCGCCGGGACTGCCCCGTCCGTAGCCGGGGGCCGTCATAGTCCGGCCAGTCGTGGCCGGAGCGTCCGCGGGTCCGCGGACCGGCGGCGCGCGAGCGGGCGGTGCGGGGTGCCCACCCGGTGCCGATCGCTCTCCTGCGCACAACCTGTTCATGACTGTCCGTGCGGGTTCGCCCGACCTGCACCCTCCGGGCCGCCAGCGCCCGGATAGCAACGCCCCGGCCGGCCTGCCCGGCAGGGTCGTCGGACCAGCCCACGGTCCGACAACGCCCGGACGTCGAGAGATCGGCGCCCAGGCGGCACACACCGGATCGCGCCCGCCCGCCCGGCGCGCGGCGCGTCCGCGCACCCCGACGGGAGACCGGTGGGGCCGGGACCGCCCCTCCCGGTCATCCGCCGCGGGTGAACGTCGAAGCAACTCGCAGTCACATGTTCGGCGTGGCGGGCCGGCCGGCGATCGGCCGGCCCGCGACGGCGGTCGCCGCCGGGGAGCGGTCCGCATGGAACCGGATGGATTGACCGTCCGTTGTGACAGTTCGGTCGTCCTTCCCCGCGAAGTTCCGGCGGGTGCCGAGCCCCGCGACCGCGACCGCGGCCCCGCCCCCGCCGCCCCGCCCCCGCCGCCCCGCCCCCGCCGCCCCGCCCCCGCCGCCCCGCCCCCGCCGCATGGGCGCCCCGCAGCGGCGGGTGCGTGTGACAGGCCTTCGCGGCAGGTCGTGACCCCCTGACCCCTGGCGGCGGGCGGTGACCGTCGCCGCTGCCGTCGGCGTCGTGTCTCTGCCGCCTTCGCTGTTGTCGGCGCCGTGCCGTCGCCTCGGCCACGCCCTGACCCGACACGCCCTGAGATGGCGCTCCTGACGTGACGCGCTTCCGGGTGACGCGCTCCTGACCCGACGCGCTCCTGACCCGACGCGTCTTCTGGGTCCTGGTCGGACATCCACGCAGGACTCGGGAGAGTCGTTCACGCACTCTGGCGGATGGGCTTCCTGGCAGTGACCTGGCTCTAGTTACTTCGGGTGGTCTCGCCGCCTGCCCGGCCTCTTCGCGGAATGCTCCCCGTGGTCCCGTGTGGCTCGCCGGAGCCCGGATGGCATCCGCGCGGTGCCCTGATCGCGTGGGAAAAGCCCCTGTGAACTGGGTATTTGTCGTGCCCGAGGGGGCGACTCCAAGATGGGCGAGGGAAATGGGCAGCGCTTATGCTTGCGGCTGCTCGCCAAGGGTGACTAGGTTGAACGGGTCATGTCACTGCGTATGTGGGGGTCAGAAGAGACGAGTCTGTCGACGCCGTGTCCGTCCGGCTCAGGCCGGGATCGGCGGCTGCTCCAGATCGTCACCGGAGGAACGGCTGGATGAATGTCATGTCATGGGATTCGGGCGTGGTCCACCGTCGAGGCCGCGGTGCCCGGTCAGGGAAAGTTGACACTGATTCCCGATGGTTTCGATCACCGACGCTCCGCACCCGGACGGTATGACGTGTCACTCTGGGACCGTGCCGGAATAAATTCGGGCCAGCCGTCGAATCGTAGTCATTGCAGGCATGTGTACGGCATCGTCGCGGCGAACATCGGATGTACGGCGAAACGCGCGCTGTCCGCAGAGCCGGACAACACGCCCGGCAGGGCGGGCCAGAAGATCCCGGCGCGCCGTCGCGCGCCGCGTTCCGTGTGTTCGGCCGTGTGTCCGGGTGATGAGCCGGGGTACCTGATCGTTTCGCGACGTGACCTGCTTGTGGAGACCTCGTCCGGACGGGCTAGTATTTCGCGCACGTCCGCTGCCTCGGGTGAGTCGATCGGGCCGGGCCGCAGTCACCACAACCAAATCGTCATCGTCGCCTGCGGCGGGGAGTCCGAGCCGGTCGCCGGTTCTGTCCCTCATATGGAGTTGCACCTGCCTGATGTGCCGATCGCCCCACGACGCCGGGACCGGACTACCTCGAGGCGCGCAGATCAGCGGCGGCCGGTCAGCGATCTCCCCAGTGGTTCACCGGCGCCCGCCGGCCGAGCCCGCCCGAATCCGACCCCGGCCCGCCGGCCGGTGCCGGCGGCAACCGTTCCCGGTCGTCGCCGATCACGGTGGTGCCTGGCCAGGAGGAGCATCCGATGAGCAGCTCGTTCAGTGCCCGACCGAGGCCCGTCGCGGTCGAGCCCGGAGACCGGGACCTGGTCGTCGTCGTCAGCCCGTTCGGTGAGCCCGCGCCGCACCTGGTGGCGGCGGTCGGCCACGCAGGCGGCCTGGGAATCCTCGATCTCGGCCTCGACCCGGCCCGCGGCCGGGAGTCGCTGGCCGCGGCGGTCGCCTGGTCGACCGCGCCGTTCGGGGTCAGGGTCCCCGTGGGCTGCCCGCTCGAAACCGGTGACCTGCCTGCCTGCGTCGACACGGTACTGCTCGCGGTGGACGCCCCGTGGGCGGTGGCCGAGGCCGCCGGGTCTGGTCGGCGCGTCCTCGTCGAGGTGCTGTCCGTGGCTGACGCGGTGGGCGCGCTGGAGGCGGGCGCGGCCGGCCTCGTCGCGCGCGGTAATGAGGCCGGCGGACGAGTCGGTGACCTCACGACGTTCACTCTGCTACAGCACCTGATCGCCGCGAAGCCGACACGTCGGGACGGGTCTGTTGCCCCCGTGTGGGCTGCTGGTGGCATTGGTCCGGCCACGGCCGCCGCGGCGATCGCCGGCGGAGCGGTCGGTGTGCTCATGGACTCGCAGTTCGCGCTCGTGCGTGAGATGGAGCTGCCCACCGAGACGGCGGCCGCGGTCCGCGCCATGGACGGCAGCGAGACCGCGCTGATCGAGGGCCACCGCGTCTACGTGCGCCCGGATCTACCGGTCGCCCGCCTGGTCGGCTGGCCCGCCGGCCCGGGTGCGCCCAGGAACGGAGACGAGCCGGTCACGGACTTCCGGGACACCGGCGGTGAACTCGCCTCCGACGGCGCGCTGACGTCCACCGCGCTGACCTCCACCGGGCCCGCCGCGCCGGCGGCCATGGTGCCGGGCGCCACCGCATCCGCCGCCGGTGGCGACCAGCGCCCGGTCGCGCTGCGGCTGGGCGGACGCGACCTGCGGACGCAGCTTCTCCCCGTCGGGCAGGACGGCGCGCTGGCGGCCCACCTGGCCGACCGGTACGGGTCGGCGAGTGCCCTGGTCCAGGCTGTGCGGGAGTCCGTGCGGACCGCTCTCGACTCGGCGGCGCGGCACCGGCCGCTCGCGCCGGGATCGCCGTTCGCGGCCGCCCGCGGGCTGCGCTACCCGGTCGCGCAGGGACCGATGACCAGGGTCAGCGACCGGGCGCGGTTCGCCCGCTCGGTGGCCGACGCGGGCGGGTTGCCCTTCCTCGCGCTCGCGCTGCTGGACGGGGCGGCGACCCGGGCGCTGCTGACGGAGACCGCCGAGCTGCTCGGTGACCTGCCCTGGGGCGTGGGAATTCTCGGGTTCGCGCCGCCCGAGGTGCGCGCGGCCCAGCTCGAGGCGGTGCACGAGGTACGCCCGCCCTGCGCGCTGATCGCCGGCGGACGACCGGCCCAGTCGGCACCGCTGGAGGCCGCCGGCATCGACACCTTCCTGCATGTGCCCTCACCGGGGCTGCTCGATCGCTTCCTCGCCGACGGGGCGCGCAAGTTCGTCTTCGAGGGCCGCGAGTGCGGCGGCCATGTGGGGCCGCGGGCCAGCTTCTCGCTGTGGGAGGCGCAGATCACCCGCCTGCTCGCCTTCGCCCTGGCCGCCGGTGACGGTCCGGGGTCGCTGGAGGACGTCCACGTGCTCTTCGCGGGCGGGATCCATGACGCGAGCTCGGCGGCCATGGTCGCGGCGGCGGCGGCCCCGCTGGCCGACCGCGGCGCGCGGGTCGGTGTGCTCATGGGGACGGCCTACCTGTTCACCGAGGAGGCGGTCGCCGACGGCGCGATCATGCCCGGGTTCCAGGAGGCGGCGATCGGCGCCACCCGCACCGTGCTGCTGGAGACCTCGCCCGGGCACGCCACCCGGTGCGTGGAGTCCGAGTTCGTGCACACCTTCCTGCGCCGGCGCGAGGAGCTGACGGCCGCCGGCGTGGCGCGCAAGCAGATGTGGGCCGAGCTCGAGTCGCTCAACCTGGGCCGGCTGCGGATCGCCAGCCGGGGTGTCCGCCGGGAGGGTGGCCAGCTGGTCGAGGTCGGGCCCCGCGAGCAGGCCACCGACGGCATGTTCATGATCGGCCAGGTGGCGGCGCTGAGATCGGACCGCACGACGATCGGCCGGTTGCACGCGGAGGTGACCGAGCAGGCCACGGCGCTCGTCGCCGAGCGGGCGGCCGGGTGGGTCGACGAGCCGACCGGGTCGGTCGCCGTGCTGCCGGCCCAGCGCATCGCCGGGAGCGGCGCCGAGCGCGCCGCCGCGATCGACGGAGCCGCGGCCGACCGCGCCGAGGGGACCGTCGGCCGCCAGCCATCGGACGGCGACCGGGCCGGGCGCGCGGCCCGGTCCGTGGCCGCCGTGCGCGAGGCGGCCCGGTCGCTCGACATCGCGATCGTCGGTATGTCAGCGGTGTTTCCGCGGGCTTCCGACGAGAAGGACTACTGGGCCAATGTGGTCGGCGGTGTCGACGCGATAACCGAGGTGTCACCCGAACGGTGGGACGCGGAGCTCTACTACGACCCGGAATCGGTCGTGAAGGACGCCGGCCGGCGAACCCCGTCCAAATGGGGTGGATTCCTGCCGCGGATTCCGTTCGACGCGCTCGCCTACGGAATACCACCGCGCTCGCTGCGCAGCATTGATCCGGGTCAGCTCCTCGCGCTGGAGGTGGCCGCCCGGGCCATTCGCGACGCCGGGTATGAAAGCCGACCGTTCGACCGGCGGCGCGCCTCGGTCGTCTTCGGCGCGGAGTCAGGTTCCGACCTTTCCACGACCTATGGATTCCGCTCCGCGCACCGGGCCTGGGTCGGTGAGCTTCCCGCCGAGCTGGAGGAGCTCCTGCCCGAGCTCGACGAGGATTCCTTCCCCGGCATGCTCGCGAACGTCATAGCCGGCCGGGTGGCGAACCGGCTCGATCTCGGTGGCCTGAACTTCACCGTCGACGCGGCGTGTGCCTCCTCGCTGGCCGCCCTGGACGCGGCCTGCAAGGAACTGACGGCGGGCTCGTCCGACATGGTGCTCTGCGGGGGCGTGGACACCCATTCCAGCGTCCACGACTTCCTGCTTTTCGCCTCGGTGCACGCGCTGTCTCCGGGGGGTCGGTGCCGCAGCTTCGATTCCGGAGCGGACGGCACCAGCCTCGGTGAGGGCGTCGCCGTCGTCGTTCTCAAGCGACTCGCGGACGCGCAGCGCGACGGTGACCGGATCCGCGCGGTCATCCGGTCGGTCGCCGGCTCCTCCGACGGCCGGGCACTCGGTCTGACCGCGCCGCGCAAGGCCGGGCAGGTCATCGCCCTCGAGCGGGCCTACGCGACGGCGGGGATCTCGCCGTCCGAGGTGGGCATGCTGGAGGCGCACGCGACCGGAACGGTCGTCGGGGACCGCACCGAGCTCGCCACCCTCACCGAGGTGTTCACCGAGCACGGCGCCGCCGTCGGCCAGTGCGCGGTCGGGTCGGTGAAGTCGCAGATCGGCCACACGAAGTGCGCCGCGGGCCTGGCCGGGCTGGTCAAGGTGGCGCGCGCGCTGGAGACCGGCGTGCGGCCGCCGACGCTGCACATGGACCGCCCCAACCCGTACTGGGAGCAGGAGAGCAGCCCGTTCTTCTTCGACGACCGGGCCCGCCCGTGGATCGCGCCCGCCGGGCGGCGCCACGCCGGCCTGTCCGCCTTCGGGTTCGGCGGGACGAACTTCCACGTCGTCGTGTCGGCCTACGACAAGGCACCGGAGCCCGCGCACGGCCTGGACCGGTGGCCGGCGGAGCTGTTCGTGATCCGCGGTCGGGACCGCGCCGCCGCGCTGCGCCGGCTGGACCGCCTCGCCGAACTGGCCCGGGCCAACGAGGAGGCGGGCCGGCCCTACCACCTGCGCGATCTGGCCCGCACCGCGGCCGAGGAGCGGGGCGGCCCGGTGCGGATCGCCTTCGTCGTCGACGAGCTGGACGATCTCGCCGCCGCCCTCGACCGGGCGCGCGAGCCGCGGTCGGACTCCCGCCTCGGCGTGTTCGTCCACCCCGGGGACGAGGCCGGCACGTCCGACGCGTCGGCCACGGCCGGCGGCGGCACCGGGACGTCCACCGAGGGCGGCGGCGCCGGACCGGTGGCGTTCCTCTTCCCCGGCCAGGGCAGCCAGCGTCCCGGGATGCTCGCGGACCTCTTCGTGGCCTTCCCGCGGCTGCGCGCCCTGCTGGAGCTCGCCCCGGACGTCGCCGCCACGATGTTCCCCCCGGCCGCCTTCAGCGACACCGAACGGACGGCCCAGGCCGCGGCGCTGACCGACACCCGGGCGGCGCAGCCCGCGCTGGGGATGGCCGGGCTGGCCGTCCACGACATCCTGGCCGGGCTGAAGATCCGTCCCGACCATGTCGCCGGTCATTCCTACGGTGAGCTGGTCGCGCTGTGCGCGGCCGGCGCGTACGACCGGGCCGACCTCGTCCGGCTCAGCCGGGCCCGCGCCGACGCGATCCTCGCGGCGGCCGACGGCGACCCGGGCACCATGGCCGCGGTGTCGGCGACCGCCGACCAGATCCGGGACGCGCTCGGCGCGCCCGCGGCCGACGGCACCGTGGCCGGCGTGGCGCTCGCCAACCAGAACGCGCCACGCCAGACCGTGATCTCCGGGCCCACCGCCGCCGTCGACGCCGCGGTCGCCCGGCTCAAGGACGCCGGGCACTCGGCCCGGCGCATCCCGGTGGCCTGCGCCTTCCACAGCCCGGTGATCGCCGGTGCGGCCGACACGCTGGCCGGTGAGCTCGCCGCCACGGCCGTCGGTGAGCTCACGCTGCCGGTGTGGTCCAACACGACCGCCGCGCCCTACCCGCGGACCCCGGACGGCACCCGCGCGACGCTGGCCGGCCAGGTCGCGGCCCCGGTCCGCTTCGTCGAGCAGATCGAGGCGATGTACGCGGCCGGCGTCCGGGTCTTCGTCGAGACCGGTCCGGGCCGGGTGCTCTCCCAGCTCACGGCGAAGATTCTCGCCGGACGTCCGCACCGGGTCGTGGCGACCGACGCGCCGGGGGAGCACGGCCTGCGCCGGCTGCTGCTCGCGGTGGCCGAGCTCGCGGCGGCCGGGGTGGAGCTGGACCCGTCGGCCCTGTTCGCGGGCCGTGACACCCGCACGGTCCCGGCCGACGGGATGCCCCGGCGCCCGGGCTGGCTGATCGACGGGGCGTATGTGCGGACCGGGCAGGGCGGCTACCTGCCCGGTGGGCTGCGGCCCGCCCGACGGGTGCCGCCGGTCGTGCCGGTCGTGCCGGCTGTCGAGGCCGCGCCGGCTGAGTGGGCCGCGGAGCCAGGGCGGCCGATGGCTGTCGAGGCGTCCACGGCGCGGACGGGTGGCTCTGGTGACACAGACAGGCAGGACGGCCCCGGGGCCTGGCGCGTTTTCGCGCCCGGCCCGGTGGGGGCCGGCGGATCGGCAGGAGGCACTCCAGTGGACGGTCCCCAGATGATGAACGGGCACGCGAACGGGCATGTGAACGGACATCGCGACGGCTGGTATCCGGGGCCGAACGGGTCCGGGGCCGCGTTCGCCGCCGCCGGTGCGAGCCCCGTCGAGCCGGCGGTCGCCGGCCGGCCGGCCGGGCCGGCCCCGGTCACCGGGCCCGCTGACACGGCCGTCCTCGAGTTCCTGCGGACGGGCCGTGATCTCGTGGCGGCGCAGCGCGACGTTCTGTTGACCTACCTGGGCGGCGCCGCCGCGGCCACGCCGGTCGACCACGATGCCGGGCGGTGGGCTCAGGCAGCCCCGCTGCCGGCCCCGGTGGCTCCGGCTGCCGTCCTGCCGCCCGCCACGCCTGTCGCGCCCGCGGTGCCCGCCACGCCCGCGGTGCCCGCCACGCCCGCGGCATCCGCCACGCCCGCGGTGCATGCCGCACCCGCGGTATCCGCGGTGGCCGCGCCTGCCGCCGCCGCGTCTCCGGCTCTGGCCGTGCCGGCTGTGGTGGGTGTGCCGGTGGGTGGTGGGGGGTCTGTCGGGTTGTCGGCGGAGGCTGTGGCGGATGCGGTGGTGGGGGTGATCGCGGATCTGACGGGTTATCCGGTGGAGATGCTGGAGCCGGATCTGGATCTTGAGGCTGATCTGTCGATCGATTCGATCAAGCGGACGGAGATTCTGGGGGAGCTCGCGGGGCGGGTGGGTCTGGCTGGTGTGGGGGCGGGTGATGTGGATGAGTCGGTGGTGGAGGAGTTGGCGGCGGTGAAGACGGTTCGGGGGATCGTTTCCTGGATCGTCGAGCGCCAGTCCGCCGACCCGGCCGCCGACCGGTCCGCCGACCCGGCCTACGACACGGCGCCGGCCGCCCTCCCGGCCACCGCGTCCTCGGCCACCTCGTCTCCGGCGCCGGCTGTGGTGGGTGTGCCGGTGGGTGGTGGGGGGTCTGTCGGGTTGTCGGCGGAGGCTGTGGCGGATGCGGTGGTGGGGGTGATCGCGGATCTGACGGGTTATCCGGTGGAGATGCTGGAGCCGGATCTGGATCTTGAGGCTGATCTGTCGATCGATTCGATCAAGCGGACGGAGATTCTGGGGGAGCTCGCGGGGCGGGTGGGTCTGGCTGGTGTGGGGGCGGGTGATGTGGATGAGTCGGTGGTGGAGGAGTTGGCGGCGGTGAAGACGGTTCGGGGGATCGTTTCCTGGATCGTCGAGCGCCAGTCCGCCGACCCGGCCGCCGACCGGTCCGCCGACCCGGCTGTCGACCGGTCCGCCGACCAGGCGGTCACCGCCGGGGGCGGGGCCGGCCACGGCGCGGGGCCCGGCGCCGCCGCCGGCGCGGGACGGGCCCGGCCCGGACAGGTCGAGGTGCCCGAGCAGAGCCACGCCGAGCGTTGGTCCGCCGTCCCGGCCGCGGTCCCGGCGACCGCCGCGGCGAAGGCGACTCCCGCGGCCGCGGCCACGGCCGTTCCGGTACCGGCGGGTGCGCCGGTGATGTCCGCGCGGCTCGCGGCACCAATTGGTGCCCCGCCGGCCGGCGTCCGGTCAGCCGGTACCGCGTCGGCGCCGGATGGCTGGGGGGTGCTGTCGGCCCCGCGGGGCGCCACGGATCCGGTGTTCGCCGAACGGGTGCCGCTGCGCCGGTTCGTGGTGGAGTCCACCGAGCTGGCCCCGCTGCCGTCCTGGGACGACATCGTCGCCGCCGGCCGCACGGCGGTGCTGGACGGCGCCCGGTTCGCCGTCGTCGACGGCGGGCTCGGGATCGGCCTCGCGCTGTCGAGCCTGCTTGAACAGGCCGGGGCGCAGGTCCGCATCATCTCGGCGAACGACGCCGCCCTGGGCGAGCTGGTCGCCTCCGGCATCGGCGCCGACGGGTTGTTCTGGGCCGCCTCGACGGAGGGCTCGGCGGGGCCGACCGGCGGTCTGCCGGCGGCGTTCCCGGCGCTGCGCGCCGCCGCGCTGGCCGGCGTCCGGCGGCTCGTCGCGGTCACCGGCCTCGGCGGCGATCTCGGCCGCAACGGCGAGATCGGCGACCCCGGCCCGGGCGCCGGGATGGCCGGGCTGCTCCGGACCCTGGCCCGTGAGCTGCCCGACCTCCTGATCAGGCTGGTGGACGTCCATCCCAAGGCGCAGCCGCGGCGGATCGCGGAGAACCTGCTCGCGGAGATGCTCACGCCGGACGCGCCGGTGGTCGTCGGCTACCGCGACGGCGTCCGGATCGCTCCCGAGCTGCGGATGGTCGACCTGGCCGCGGTCACCGGCGGGCCGGATGCTCCGGCCGCCGGGGCGCCGCGGGCCGCCGCGGTTCCGCCGGGGCTGGACGGGTCCGGCGTCGTCCTGCTGACCGGTGGCGCGCGTGGGATCACCGCCCGGACCGCGCTGGCGCTCGCGGGTGCCACCGGCTGCGCGGTCGAGCTGATCGGACGCACGCCCGTCCCGGACGCGCCCGAGGACGAGGCCACCGTGGGCGCGTTCGACCCGCCCGCGCTGCGCCGTGCCCTGATCGCGGCGGGGGTGCGCCGCCCGGCCGAGATAGAGGCCCGCATCGGGCGGATCCTGGCCGAGCGGGAGATCCGGGCCACGCTCGGCGCGCTGCGGGAGGTCGCCGCGTCGGTGCGCTACCACCCGGTCGACGTGCGGGACGTCACCGCGGTCGCCGGCGTCGTCGCCGACGTGTACGCGCGGCACGGCCGGCTGGACGGCGTCGTGCACGGCGCCGGCGTCCTGGAGGACCGGCTGCTGCGGGACAAGTCGCCGGAGTCCTTCGATCGGGTGTTCCGCACGAAGGTCGACGGGGCGCGCGCCCTGCTGGACGCGCTACGGCCCGATGTGGGCTTCGTTGTGCTCTTCGGCAGCGTGGCCGGGGTGTTCGGCAACCGCGGTCAGGTCGACTACGCGGCCGCCAACGACGCCCTGGACGCCCTCGCGCACACCGCCTCGGCGCGTTTCGCCGGCCGGGTGGTCAGCGTCGACTGGGGTCCCTGGGGCACCGACACGGTCGCCGGCCGCGGGATGGTGTCCGCCGAGCTGTCCCGGGAGTACGCCCGCCGGGGCATCGGTCTGATCGACCCCGGGGAAGGGGTCGCCGCGTTGCTGCGGGAGCTCGGTGAGCCGGTCGCGGCCGCGCCGACCCAGGTCGTCTACATGTGCGCGGGAGTCGGGTCGTTCGATGGGTGACACATCCCGCCACAACGGTGGCGGCCCCCGCGACGCGGGTGGGCTTGAGATCGCGATCGTCGGGATGTCCGCGCTGTTCCCCGGTGCGGGCGACCTGGACACCTACTGGCGCAACATCGTCGGTGGCGTGGACGCGATCGCCGACGTCCCGCCGGGCCGCTGGGACCTCGACGAGTACTACGCCGGGGCCGCCGGGGCGGTCGCGGACGGTGACCGGCGGCCGGACGGCGCCGGCTTCTACTGCCGGCGCGGCGGGTTCGTCGACGATCTGGCGACCTTCGACCCCGCCCGGTTCGGCATCGTCCCGGTCTCGGTCGACTGGGCGGAGCCCGACCAGCTGCTCGCGCTGCGGCTCGCCGCCGAGGCGATGGACGACGCCGGCGGGGCCGAGGCGCTCGGTGACCGCGGCCGCGTCGGCGTCGTGGTGGGCCGCGGCGGCTACGTCGGGCCGGGGGTGGCCCGGCTCGAGCAGCGGGTCCGCACCTCGCACCAGCTGGCGACCACGCTGCGCGAGGTGCTGCCGGACGTCCCGGAGGGGGCCGTCGACCAGGTGGTCGACGCGTTTCTGGCCAAGCTGGGCCCGCAGCGGCCGGAGGCGTCCATCGGCCTGGTGCCGAACCTGGCGGCCTCGCGGATCGCGAACCGTCTCGACCTGCACGGCCCGGCCTACACGATCGACGCGGCCTGCGCGTCCTCCCTGGTCGCGGTGGACATCGCGATGCGGGAGCTGGTCGGGGGCCGGGCCGGCGCGATGATCGTCGGCGGCGTGCACATCGTGCACGAGGTCTCGTTCTGGAGCCTGTTCACGCTGCTGCGGGCGCTCTCGCCCACCCAGCGGATCCGGCCGTTCGACCGCCGCGCCGACGGCCTGCTCATGGGCGAGGGCGTCGGGATGATCGTCCTGAAGCGGCTCCCCGACGCCCGCCGCGACGGCGACCGGGTCTACGCCGTGCTGCGCGGCGCCGGGACGTCCAGCGACGGGCGTACCGCGAGCCTGATGGCGCCCGCGTCCTCTGGGCAGATCCTGGCGATCGAGCGGGCCTGGGCGGACGCCGGTCTCGACCCGGCGGCGCCCGGCGCGGTCGGGCTGATCGAGGCGCACGGGACCGCGACTCCGGCTGGCGACGGCACCGAGCTCTCGACGCTGGCGAAGGTCTTCGGCGGCGGCGTAGGGGCGAGCGAGGCCGGGGCGGGCCCGGTCGGTCTCGGCTCGGTGAAGTCGATGATCGGGCACGCGATGCCCGCCGCCGGCATGGCCGGACTGATCAAGGCCGCGCTGGCGCTGCACCACCGCACCCTGCCGCCGACGCTGCACTGCGACGAGCCGCACCCGCTGTTCGACGGGAGCCGGTTCGCCCCGGTCCGGGCGGCGGCCGAGTGGGAGCCGTCCGGCGCCACGCCGCGCCGGGCGGGGGTGAACGCCTTCGGGTTCGGCGGCGTGAACGCGCACGTCGTCCTGGAGGAGTGCCTCGACGACCACGCCGGCGCCGTCGATCCGGTGAGCTTCGGTGGCTCCGCCGGTTCCACCGGTTCCGTCGCCGGCATCGTCGCCGCCGGGACGGGTGCCGAGCTCGGGCCCGACCCGGCGGCCGAGCGGGTCCTGCTGTTCGCGGGCTCGTCGGCGGCCGAGATCGTCGCCCAGCTGGCCGTCCCGGACGCCGACCTGCTCGGGCGGGACGACGCGGCGTCCCCGCCGGTGGGCGGGCCGTACCGGCTGGCGCTGGTGGCTCCCACCCCGCGCCGGCTGGCGCTGGCCCGCACGGTGGCGGCCCGCGGCACCGCGTGGCGCGGGCGCAACGATCTCTGGTTCGTCCCCGATCCGCTGCTCGGAGACCGGGCCGGGCCCGGTGCCGACCTCGGCCCCGACGTCGGCGCCGGGGCCGAGGTCGGCCCGCGGCTGGCGTTCCTGTTCTGCGGTCTGGAGGACAAGTTCGCCCCACGGATCGACGACGTGTGCGACCACTTCGGGCTGGCGCGCCCGGAGGTGGGCGACACCGCCGAGCTCGGCAGCCACGGCGTCGCCAGTGTCCAGGTGGGACGGGTCCTCGACACGGCCCTGCGCCGCCTCGGGGTGGTCCCCGACCTGGTCGCCGGGCACAGCGTGGGCGAGTGGAACGCGATGCTCTCGGCCGGGCTGATGACCGACGAGTACGCCGACGAGTTCATCGGGGTCTTCGACCCGGCCACGCTCGAGGTGCCGGGTGTCGTGTTCGGGGCGCTGGGCTGCGGTGCGGAGGTCGCCACCGAGGCGATCGACGGGTTGCCCGAGATCGTGGTCTCGCACGACAACTGCCCACACCAGTCGATCATCTGCGGGCGGGTGGACAGCGTCGAGACCGCGCTCGCCCGGCTGCGCGCCCGCGGGGTGCTGGGGCAGACGCTGCCGTTCCGTTCGGGCTTCCACTCCCCGTTCCTGAAGCCGCACCTCAAGCGCCTGCGGGACGGTCTCTACAACACGCCCCTGTACACGGCACGCGTCCCCGTGTGGTCCGCCACCACGGTGGCTCCGTATCCGGCGGGGCACGACGAGATCCGGGAGCTGGCCGTCCGGCACCTGCTCGAGCCGGTGCGGTTCCGGGAGCTGACGCGGCGTCTGCACTCCGCGGGCGTCCGGGTGTTCGTGCAGGTCGGGATGGGCAGCGTCGCCGGCTTCGTCGACGACACCCTGAACGGTCCGGGGGATGAGCACGCGTCGCTGGTCACGAACACCACCAAGCGGTCCGGCCTCGACCAGCTCCGGCGGGTCGCGGTGGCGCTGTGGGCCGACGGTGCCGCGCCGCGCCTGGACGTCCTGCCGTGCCACACCAGACCGGAGCCCGCCACTGCCGCCGGCACCGCCGTTGCCGCCGGCACCGCCGTTGCCGCCGGCACCGCCACGGCCGTCGGCACCGCCGCTGCCGGCGCGACCAGGGCGCCGCGGGTGGCCGCACCGGCGGCCCGGCCCGGGCGCCCGGTGCGCCTGCGACTGGGAACGCCGCTGGTCCGGCTCGGCGCGGACGCCCCGGACCTCGCGGCATCGCTCCCGCCCCGGCTCGGCGGCGCGGACGCGGGACGTCGCGGCGACGGCGACGTGCCGGCCCAGGTGGCCGACGGTCCGGGCGGCCCCGCGCGCCATGCCGTCCTCGCCGAACTCGGCGCGGCGGTCGCCGACGCGCGAGCGGTGATGTCCACCGTCACCGACCGCTGGGCCGCGGCGCGGGCGTCCGCTCCTTCCGCGACGGCGCAGACGCAGGCCCGGACCGCAACGGCGCAGGCGGCAACGACGCAGGCAGCAACGGCGCAGGCGGTGCCCGCGCCTGCGGGGGTGCCCGCGGCCCGGCCCGCGGCGAGCGGGCCGGGTGGTGGGCGGACCGTGCGGCGGGAGCTCTCCCTGGCGACGATGCCCGAGGTCGCCGACCACTGCTTCTACCGGCAGCCCCCCGGGTGGTCCGACCCGTCCGACCTGTTCCCGGTCGTGCCGCTCACCGGCGTGCTCGAAATGATCATCGCCGAGGCGAGTGCGCTGATGCCCGGGCGCGCGGTGGTGGCCGTCCGGGACGTGCGGGCCACCCGCTGGCTGGCGATCGAGCCGCCGGTGCAGGTCACGATCACCAGCACCCCGCTGGGCCCGGACGAGATCCGGGTCGACGTCGTCGGCTACACGCGGGCCACGGTCGTCTTCGCCGACGCCTACCCGGCGCCGCCGCGGGTGACCGACACGGCCACCGGGTTCGTCCCGGCGCCGGGCGCGGCGGGGGAGGTCGTGATCCCCGGCGAGGCGCCGTCCCCGCACACCGGGCGCGCAATCTACGACGACCGGCTGCTGTTCCACGGGCCGGGCTACCAGGGCGTCGAGTCCGTCGACGGGATGGCCCCGCTGGGGCTGCGCGGCTGGCTGCGGGTGACACCCGCCAGCGGCGCGCTGCTCGACAACGCCGGGCAGTTCTTCGGGTACTGGGGCATGCAGTACCTGCCGACGGACTGGCTGCTCTTCCCGGCCTCGGTCACCTCGATTCGGTTCTTCGGCCCGCCACCGCCGGTCGGCGTGCGGATGTCCTACCTGGGCCGGATCCGGGACGTGACCGACCGCACCGCCACCGCGGACATGGAGATCCGGGACGCCGACGGACGGCTGTGGGGGCACATCCAGGGCTGGACCGACCGGCGGTTCACCGAGGACGACGTCCTGTGGTCGATGGCACTGGCGCCGGAGGGGAACACACAGAGCCACCTGACGCCGGACGGCTGGGTGGTCGTCACCGAGCACTGGCGTGACCCGGCGTCCCGGGAGCTGTCGCTGCGCCACTACCTCGACGCGGACGAGCGGACCCGGCTGGCCCGGCACAATCCGCTGGCCGCCCGGTCCTGGCTGCTGGGGCGGATCGCGGCCAAGGACGCGGTGCGGCGCCGCTGGTGGGAACGCGGGGCCGGCGCGGTGTGGCCGATCGAGGTCGGTGTGACGGATCTGGTGTCCGGGCGGCTGGTCGTCGGCACGGTGCCCACCCGGCCGGGTCTGCCCGAGCTGACCCGCCCCGAGGTGGGCATCGCCCACCGCCCGGAGATCGCCGTCGCCCTCGCGGTGGACGACCCGGGAGACGTCGGCGGTGTGGGAATCGGCCTGGAGCGCATCGAGGAACGCGACGAACGGCGCGGGCCCGCCGCGGAGGCGGCCGTGCTCGCCGGATCCGAGCTGAGCCTGCTCGACGAACTGGCCGGCGCGGATCCGCGGGCCCGCGTGCTCTGGCTCGCGCGGTTCGCCGCGGCGAAGCAGGCCGCGGCGAAGGCGTACGGGACCGGGCCGGCCGGCGATCAGCGGCGGTTCGTCGTCGGCCGGCCGCGACCGGGCGGATCCGCCGTCCCGGCGGCGGTGCCGCGTGGGCCGGGCGGGATGGTCGCGCACCCGACCGGCGAGCCTCCCGACGTGACCGGCCTGCCGGCCCCGATGCTGGTACCGGTCACCGTCTCCGCGCCGGACGGCGGGCCACCGGCGGAACCGGACGGCGGTCCGGCGGCGGAGCCGGCCGCGGCCGGGCACACTACCGGGGCGGAAGCGGGCGCCGGGGCCGGCGAGACGTGGTGGGTGGCACTGCGCACCATGGACACCACCGGACGGCCCCGTCCCGACACCGAACTCAATGATCACACCGCCGCGTCCGGCGCCGCCACATCCGGCGGCGCTCCCGCGGGCGGTTACATCGTGGCCTGGACCTCGCCACGGATCGAGCGATCCGCGAGGCCTCCGGGCGGCGCCGCCGGGAGCCCGCCCACGCGGCGGCCCGGCGATCAACCCACCGGCCCGGCCGGTCACCGGCCGGGCGCACGGACCGGTACGCAGCCCGATCAGCAGAAGGAGCAGACCCAGCGATGACCACCAACCAGTCGACCCTGGCCGTGGACCCGGCGACCCGCGCGGACCAGGTGCTCGGGGACGTGACGGAGATCCTGCGCGACGTGATCGGCGAGGAGTACGTCGTCGACATGACGATCGGCATGGACACCTCGTTCAACGCGGACCTCGAACTCGAGAGCATCGAGTTCGTGACCTTCGCCGACCGGCTCCGGGAGACCTACGGGGACCACGTCGACTTCGTCGGCTTCCTCTCGGAGATGGATGTCGACCAGGTGATCAACATGAAGGTCGGGGAGGTCGTCCAGTTCATCGTCGACAGCCTCGAGACCGACACGCCGGCCGCCGCCCGTTAGCGGCGGACACGGTCGGCGGGGGGGCGACGAGGACCTCTTACGCGCGCGGCGCGGGGCGCACCGCGGGCGCAACCTTCGTGAACGAAGCTAGGGAGAGAGCACGTGGCTGAGATCGTCGCCAACGGCGTCCGTCTGCATGTGCAGAGGCTTGGGCCCAAGGGCGGGGCCGGTCCCGAGTCGCCGGTCGTGGTGATGGTGCACGGAATGGTGATGGACAACATCTCCAGCTTCTACTTCGCGCTGGGCAACTGCCTGGCCGGAGCGGGATGCGACGTCATCTGCTACGACCTGCGCGGCCATGGCCGCAGCGAGCGGACCCCGACCGGTTACACGATGGTCGACTCGATGGCCGACCTCGAAGGCCTGCTCGACGCCCTCGACGTGCGCCGGCCCGTGCACGTCGTGGGCAACAGCTACGGCGCGACGCTGACCCTCGCGCTCGGCCTGGCCCGCCCGGAGCGGGTGGCGAGCCTGACCCTGATCGAGCCGCCGTTCCTGATCGAGGGGCTCGGCGAGGAGATGGCCCGCTCGCTGACCCAGGTTCTCGCGGCCGTCACCGACGAGGAGGTGGAGGAGTGGCTGGCGAACTCCGCCGGCCGCGCGGTCTCCCGGATCACCCGCGCCTCGCAGGCGCTGCTGAAGGAGACCACGATCGCCGAGGACATGCTGGCCACCCCGCCGTTCTCGCCGGAGGCGCTGGCCAGCCTGCCGATGCCGGTGCTCGCCGTCTACGGGGCGAACTCGGACATCATCGACCAGGCCGAGGGGCTCGCCGAGCTGGTCCCGGACTGCACCCTGGTCGTCCTGGAGCAGCACACCCACATGGTGCTGCGGGAGGCGGCCGACTACCTGCGTGACCTGCTGCGGTGGTGGCTGTTCCGGCGGTCCGAGCCGATGCCCTCGCACCAGGTGCGCGGTGCCGGGTTCGACACCCCCGACTGGGTGCGGCAGATGATCCCGCCGCCGAACCTCAACAACGGGGACGAGCCCACGACGTCGCTGTCCGCGGCGCGGGCCGGTTCGCCGGCCGAGGCCTGACCGTCACCGGTGCGGGTCGCGAAGGCGCGGCTGACTCACCGCCGGAAGGGAGACGAATGGGATTTCGGGGGCTTTGATGGGCCGTGTTCTCTTCGCCGTGCCGCCGCTGACCGGGCACGTGAACCCGGCGGTCGGCATCGCCGGCGAGCTGGCGGCCCGCGGGCAGGAGGTGGCCCTGGTCGGCCACGCGAGCGTCGTCGGCCCGCTCGTCCCGCCGTCCATCCCACTCATCGCGCTGCCGGGGGAGATCTCGGCCGACCAGCGGGCCGAGCTGGAGGAACGGTCCCGGCCGCTGCGCGGGCCCGCGTCGCTGAAGTTCCTGTGGGAGGAGTTCCTGCTGCCGCTGGGCGCCTCGATGGCGCGCGACGTCGGTGCCGTCGTCGAACGGTGGCGCCCGGACGTGATCGTCGCCGACCAGCAGGCGGTCGGGGCCGCCATGATCGCCCGCCGGCGCGGCATCCGGTGGGCCACGCTCGCCACCACCTCGGCGGAGCTCGACGACCCCTACGCGGTGCTCGCCGGGGTCGGGAACTGGGTGTCGGAGCGGCTGCGGGACTTCCAGGTCGCGAACGGCGTCCCGGCGGAGGAGGCGGCGCGCGGTGACCTGCGCTTCTCCGAGGACCTCACCGTGGTCTGCTCGGTGCCCTCGCTGCTGCGCACCGCCAGCCATCCGTCCCATCACGTGTTCGTCGGCTGCGCGGCCGGGCTGCGCCGGTCGGCCCCGGAGTTCCCCTGGGAATGGCTCGACCGGGACCGCCGCACCGTCCTCGTCTCACTCGGGACGGTGACCCGGGAGGCCGGCGGGCGGTTCCTGCGCGCGGCCGCGGAGGCCCTGGTGGGGATGTCCGACCGGGTGCAGGCCGTGATCGTCGCGCCGCCGGGCCCGCTGGACGACCTCGCCGGCCAGGTTCCCGACGACCTGCTGGTCCGCTCGTTCGTGCCGCAGGTGGACCTGATGGACGAACTGGACGCGATAGTGTGCCACGCGGGAAACAACACGGTCTGTGAGGCTCTGTCACGGGGAGTGCCGCTGGTGGTGGCGCCGGTGCGGGACGACCAGCCGATCATCGGCGAGCAGGTGGTGCGGGCCGGGGCGGGTCTGCGGGTGCGCTTCGGGCGCTCGACCCCGGCGACGCTGGCCACCGCGATCGGCACCGTGCTCGACGAGCCGTCCCACCGGGTCGCGGCGCGGCGGCTGCGGGACGAGTTCAGCGCGGCGGGCGGTGTCGTGGCCGCCGCAGACCACATTGAGAAGCTGCTGCCGTAGGCCCGGCCCCGGCGGATCACCAGCCCGCGGGCCCGCTGTCGGGGCCGGGGCTGCCGCCGGGGTCGGGCCCGCCGCCGGAGCGGTGCCCGGTGCCGGTGCCGGTGCCGGGCCCACGGCCGGGGCGCGGGGCGTTCGACCGGCTGGGGTGTGAGAGTCGTGCTGCTGCTGCTACCCATGCTGGTGAGCGTCGGGCTCATCCTGAACGGGATCCGACTGCGCGGCCGGCTGCGCCGGCTGGACACCGTCGCCGCGTCGGGTCGGCCGGTGGACCCCGCCCACGTCTTCCTTGTGGCCGAGGGCGTGCGGCTCTCCGACGCGGCCCGGCGCGCGGCGAGCAACCACGCCCGCCGCGAGCGGCTGCTGGTGCTCGACCTCGTCCCCGCCGACCTCACCGTGGAACGCGCGCTCGACGTGGCCCGGATGGTCGACACCCGGACCTACCGGGCCGACCGCTCGGCGCCCGGCCGGGGTGCCTTCCAGGCCCTGCTGGCGCACGCCGACCTGCTGGACCGGGTCGGCATCACCCAGCGGGAGGGATTCAGCCCGGTCGAGCTGGTCGACATCACGACCCGGCTGAAACGACACGCCCCGGCCGCCACCGACCTGGCCGTCGTTCCCGGGCTGCAGGCCGCGCGCGACGACGCCGCGATGCGGGTACGCGTCCAGCAGCGGGCCTACGCGTGCACCCCGGCGAGTCTGTACATGCCGTACGCGCCGCACATCGGGACCTTCATCGGCGCCCAGATCAACCATCACGTCGCGCTGGTCGCGACGGCGCTGTTCTGGTTCCAGCCCTTCTTCGTCTGCGCCGGGCGGGTTCCGCTCGCCCCCCGCGACCTGATCCGCAGCCCGATCGTCCGCATCCTCGGCCTTGTGATCTTCATCGTGCACTCCGCCCGGGCCGGCCGCCGGGCGAAGGCCGCCGGGCTGCCCGCGGACCCGGCGAAGGAGCAGGCGCGCCGCCGCCGGCAGGAGACAGCCGCCTGGTACGCCGCCCGCGCCCGCCACGTCGGCCGGCTGCGCGAGGCGACCAGCGCCGAGTGCCCCTGGTGCGGGTCGGTCGAACTCGCGGTCCGGGTCCGCTCGCGGGACCTGGAGATGGGCAAGCCCGGGCGGTTCCGCCTCGACGGCTGCGCGGCCTGCGGCCACGTCTTCCTCAACCCGATGATCACCCCGGACGGGCAGGACTACTACGAGCGCGACTGGCGGGACGGCTTCGCCGCCGAGATCGCGGAACACACCCGGGCCCGCGCGGCCGCCGCCGACCGGGCCCGGGCCGAGCTGCTCCGCCCATACACCACCCCACGGGCCTGGCTGGACGTCGGCACCGGCTACGGCCACTTCTGCAACGTCGCCCGGGCCCACTGGCCGGCCACGGTGTTCGGTGGTCTCGACCTCACCGACACGGTGGACGACGCCCACCGGCGGGGCTGGGTGGACACCGCCCACCGCGGCGAGCTGAGCCAGGTAGCGGACGATCTCGCCGGCCGCTACGACGTGATCAGCATGTTCGGCTATCTCGAGCGGACCCGCTACCCGTCGGAGGAGCTGGACGGCGCCGTCAAGGCGCTGGCCCCCGGTGGATACCTGATGATCGAGCTGCCGAACGTGGACTGCCCGGCGGCGCGGCGGCTGCGGGCCTACTGGTCCGGCTGGGACGTGCCGCGCCGGCTGCACTTCATCCCGGCCGACAACCTGCTCGCCGCGTTGGAGGACCGCGGGCTGCGCCCGGTCGCCGTCCAGTTCGGGCCGGCGCTGCGCCCCGGTGACCTCACCCGGGCGCTGGGCCTGCTCATCGAGCGGGTGGCGCCGCGGCGCCGGCCCTGGCTGGACCCGGCCCGCGGCGGGCCGGGACCGCGACTGCTGCGGGTACCGCTGCTGCTGGCCTCGATCGGCCCGTTCCTGCTGGCCGCCGTGCTGGACCGGGCCAGCAGATCCTGGCAGACCCAGGGGCAACGCTCGAACACCTACCGGGTGCTGGCCCGCAAGGAGAGCTGAGGCCGGTAGTCGGTTGGCGTGCGGGCCGCGGGGCTCACCCGGCCGTGGGTTTGGTCGGGGGAGGCCCGCGGCCGTCGGGTCAGGGGGTCTGGCGGTCGGCGAGCGGCAGGTAGATCCGGGCGCCCTGCTCGGCGAACTCCCGGGACTTCTCCGCCAGCCCGGCCTGCACCGCCTCGTCGGTGTCGAGGCCGTGCTCGGCCGCGTACTTGCGGACGTCCTGGGTGATCCGCATCGAGCAGAAGTGCGGGCCGCACATCGAGCAGAAGTGCGCGGACTTCGCGGGCGCCGCGGGCAGGGTCTCGTCGTGGTACTCCCGCGCGGTCTCCGGGTCGAGCGAGAGGTTGAACTGGTCGTCCCAGCGGAAGTCGAACCGCGCGTCCGAGAGCGCGTCGTCCCAGGCCTGGGCGCCCGGGTGCCCCTTCGCCAGGTCGGCCGCGTGCGCTGCGATCTTGTAGGCGATGACCCCGGCCTTGACGTCCTCGCGGTCCGGCAGGCCCAGGTGCTCCTTGGGCGTGACGTAGCAGAGCATCGCCGTCCCGTACCAGCCGATCATCGCGGCGCCGATGGCCGAGGTGATGTGGTCGTAGCCGGGCGCGATGTCGGTGGTGAGCGGGCCGAGGGTGTAGAACGGCGCGTCGTGGCACAGCTCGCGCTGCAGGTCCACGTTTTCCTTGATCTTGTGCAGGGGCACGTGGCCCGGCCCCTCGATCATCACCTGGACGTCGTGCTCCCAGGCGACCGACGTCAGTTCGCCCAGTGTCGCGAGCTCGGCGAGCTGCGCGGCGTCGTTCGCGTCGGCGATGGAGCCGGGGCGCAGGCCGTCACCGAGGGAGAAGGTGACGTCGTAGGCCCGCAGGATCTCGCAGAGCTCGGCGAAGTTCGTGTAGAGGAAGTTCTCCTCATGGTGGGCGAGGCACCACGCCGCCAGGATCGAGCCGCCGCGCGAGACGATGCCGGTCTTGCGCCGCGCGGTCATCGGCACGTAGCGCAGCAGCACCCCGGCGTGGACGGTCATGTAGTCCACACCCTGCTCGGCCTGCTCGATCACCGTGTCCCGGTAGACCTCCCAGGTCAGCTCCTCGGCCTTGCCGCCGACCTTCTCCAGCGCCTGGTAGATCGGCACCGTCCCGATCGGGACGGGCGAGTTCCGGATGATCCACTCCCGGGTGGTGTGGATGTTCCGCCCGGTGGAGAGGTCCATGACGGTGTCGGCGCCCCAGCGGGTCGACCACACCATCTTCTCGACCTCCTCCTCGATGGAGGAGGCGACGGCGGAGTTGCCGATGTTGGCGTTGATCTTCACCAGGAGGTTGCGGCCGATGGCCATCGGCTCGCTCTCGGGGTGGTTCACGTTGGCCGGCAGCACCGCCCGGCCCGCGGCGATCTCGTCGCGCACCAGCTCGGGGGGGAGCCCCTCGCGCAGCGCGACGAACTCCATCTCGGCGGTGATCTCACCCCGCCGGGCGTAGGCGAGCTGGGTCACCGCGCGGCCGGCGGCGGCCCGCCGCGGGGCCTGCCCGGAGCCGAGAAAGACGTCGCCGGCCGGCGCGTCGGACCGCCGCCCGTCGTCGGCGGGCTGGACGGCCCGCCCCTCGATCTCCTCGGTGTCGCCGCGGGCGGCGATCCAGCCGGCCCGCAGCGCGGGCAGGCCGCGTCGCACGTCGACCCCGGAGCCCGGGTCGGTGTACGGCCCGGAGGTGTCATAGAGGACCAGACTGTCGCCCGTGCTCAGTGCGACCTCGCGCATCGGCACCCGCAGGTCGGGCCGGGAGCCGACCAGGTAGGTCTTCCTGCTTCCGGGGAACGGCCGAGCCAGGATGCCCTCCGCCCCGCTGCCGCTGCCGCTGCCGCTGCCGGCGGCCTCGGTCGTCGTGTTGTCGGAAGCCGTGTTGTCGGAATCCGTCGGCCGGATCTGACGCACCACCCTGATCACTCCCTACGCCGGAATTACCCGGACAGGTTCAGGCGGTCGGCGGCACCGGCAGTTGCCTGGCCGCCCTCTCAGCCTCCCAGGGTGGAAGCTCCCGCATCTGCGACGACGCTACGGCAGGTGACTGGCCTCCGCCACCCCCTTGGTCGGCTTCGCCATGTTCGTCACGTACCGTTTCGGGCCATTTCGCGGCGGGATCGCCTGGCCCGGGTGGCGCGGCCGGCCGGTCGGCGGCCTCGACCGGAACCTGCTCGCGCAGGGCCGCGGCGACCAGCGCGGCCGTCTCCGCCGGCGCCTGCCAGAGCTGCTCCACCCCGATGGGGAGGATCCGCCGGCCGGCGGTCCGGGGTCGCCGCGGACCGGGCTGCCCGACCCGCACGAGCAGCCGCCACGGCCCGTACCAGACGTCCAGCCGGCCGGTCGGTGCGTCGGGGGAGCGGGTGGGAGGGGCCAGCACCCGGCCGGCGGGCAGCCCGAACGCCGCCTCGAGCTGCGTGTACCGCAGGCTCAGCATCCGGGGTGTCCGGTGGCCCAGCTCGTCGAGGGTGTCGGCGATCAGGGTGCGTCGACTGATCGGGCCGCGGCGCGCCAGCGCCCGGTGCATCGCCTCGATGGTGACGAAGCCCTGCAGGAGCGCATCGCTGATCACGACGCGGGCGGCGTCGCGCCCACCGCACCACTCGGCCATGTCGACCACCGAGCGGGCCGGCGCGGTACGCGGCGGGAGCCGAGCCCGGTGGACGTCGGCCAGGGCCAGGCGCGCGGTGTGGCGGAACGCGACGCCCACGACGGGCCTACCGCGGCGCCCGGGCGGGACCAGCACCGTCACGACCTCGTCGTCGTGGCCGACGAGCCCGTCGAGGGCGGCGGCCGTGGACCCGCCGAGTACCGCGTTCGGCCCGCCGGCGAGCAGTGCCGCCCAGGCCCGCTGCACCCGCGGTGGCGCGGTGGTGGCGGCGGTGACGAGGACACCGTGCGCGGGCCGCCGCCAGGTGCCGTCGGCCACCCGCGCGCGGATCTCGGCGCGGGTGACGCCGGCGGCGATCGCGTCACGCTCGCTGATGACACCGGACTGCAGGTCGGCGATCTTCCGCCAGGAGGATCGGCCTGGGCTGGGGGCCATGGATAGACGATGCTTGTTGTTGATCCGTTGTGTCCATGAGAAATGGCGGGCTGTGGATAACGTGCATGCCGACCGATACCTGTGTGCAACGCGCGCAGACACCCGCGCCGCTCGCCGGTGGGCCCCGGCACGCCCGGTGACCAGGTTCCGTGCCGACCTCCGCACTGGCCTCCACGTCGGCCTCCACGTCGGGCTCCGCGTCGGGCCCGCGCTGGTGGCGGGCGGCGCGGTGGGCGGAGTGGTTCGTGGCACCCACCCGGCGAGCCCGTATCGTGTGCGACCGGCACGTCCGCGATGTTGCGGGTGTGTTGCCGCACAGCACCGCCCTTGCGCATGTGATGGTGGTAAGCGATGCGGGAGGCGCGGAGGTGGCTGGAGAGGCGCGGCTTCGGCCTGGAAGTCGGAGGAATGGCGACACACCGTAGGTCCGGGTGGTCCGAGGACCGCCGGCTCAGGAGCGCGCGCGGCGTACGCGGCGACCGTGCCACCGCGCAGACCGTCGCGATCGGGATGGCCGCGGTCGGCGCGACGCTGGTGGTCGGCGCCGCCGGAGCACTGCACGTGACCGGCTCGGCGGAGGATCCGGACATGTCGACGACTGCGCAGGCTCGAGACGGGGTTGTTCCCGCCACTTCGACGCGGCCGGAGGTGGCCACGCCGCACCGCATCACCGACTCGGCCGACAGCCCCGGGCCCACGGCCTCCGGTGGCCACGAGGCCGTCGCCCCGGGCGCGCGGCCGGCCGCCGGCGTGATCCCCGGCGTCGGCGACCTCATGATGGCGCGGATCCCGTCGTCGACCAGGCAGGTCATCGTCGTGACCGGCGCCGACCAGTCGTCGACCGTGAACCGCGTCGTGCTCTGGCAGCGCGCGGACGCCGACGCCCCCTGGACGGCCGTTGGCGCGGAGATCCCCGGCCGCAACGGGGCCAACGGCTGGAGCCACGACCACGTCGAGGGCGATCTGCGCAGTCCGGTGGGCGTGTTCAGCCTCACCGCGGCCGGGGGCCGCTACGCCGACCCGGGCACCGCGCTCCCCTACGAGTACCGCCCGTCCTTCTACCAGGCCGGCGGCTACGAGGGCGACCCGATGGGGGAGGCCTTCAACTACGTGGTCGCGATCGACTACAACCGGCTGCCGGGGCATCCGCCGTCCGACCCGACCCGGCCGCTGGGTGCCGCGGCCGGCGGGGACATCTGGCTGCACGTGGACCACAACACGCCCACGCGCGGCTGCGTCAGCCTCCCGCAGGCCTCGATGGAGACTGTCCTGCACTGGCTGGCCCCGAGCAGTCATCCCATGATCATCATGGGTGACCGGGCAAGCCTGCAGGCGTCCGCCGGCCAGCAGTGATCCCGGCCGCGTCGCCGGGGGGCCACGGGCCGCCGCCGGCCGCCGTCACTGGGTGCTGGCGGTCGCCAGCGATCAGAATGACGTATATCGGACGAAATTCTCGCGGGCCGGGGCGGCCTGCTCGCCTTTTGGCATCCCGCTCGTCCTTTCGGGCGAGATTTCGCTGAAAAAGCCCCCGAAACGGCGAGAAAGAAACCAAACGGCTAGTAGCTGAGCGCCAGAAGCGGGCCGCGATGTCCGCTGTCCGGCCCGAGGTGTCCGCAGGCCGGGCCAAGCCAGGCCAGGTGTCCGCTGTCCGGCCCAAGGCTCGTCACCGGCCGGGCTCGCCCGGACCTGGGCTCCGGCCGGCAGCCCCACCAGCACAACCGCCCACCAGCGCAACCACGGGGGTCCGGCGCAACCGTGGTGGCCCAGCGCAACCGTGGCGGTCGAGTGCGGAGCGTGGACACACTGACGCGCTCGACCGCCACGGTTTCTCCTAGCCTTCCGTCTTCTTCTCGGCGTGGCCGCCGAACTGCTTGCGCATCGCGGACAGGAGCTTGTCGGCGAACAGCGACTCGCCGCGCGAGCTGAACCGCTCGAAGAGCGAAGCGGTCAGCACGTGGGCCGGAACGCCCTCCTCGACCGCGGCCAGCACCGTCCACCGGCCCTCGCCGGAGTCGGAGACCCGGCCGCCGAACTCGGTGAGCTTCGGGTCCTCGGCGAGCGCGGTGGCGGTCAGGTCCAGCAGCCAGGAGCTGACCACGCTGCCGCGCCGCCACACCTCGGCGACGGAGGCGATGTCGAAGTCGTACTGGTAGTACTCCGGATGGGCCAGCGGTGCCGTCTCGGCGTCGTGCAGGGCGGCCTCGGAGCGCCCGATGCCGGCCTTCTCCAGGATGCCCATGCCCTCGGCGAAGGCCGCCATCATGCCGTACTCGATCCCGTTGTGGATCATCTTGACGAAGTGGCCCGCCCCGTTCGGGCCACAGTAGAGGTAGCCCTTCTCGGCCTGGGCGATCTCGCCCGTCCGGCCCGGGGTCCGCGGCGCGGTGTCGACGCCGGGCGCGATCGTCTCGAACAGCGGCTCGAGGCGGGCGGCCACCTCCGGCTCGCCGCCGATCATCAGGCAGTAGCCGCGCTCCAGTCCGAACACGCCGCCTGAGGTGCCGACGTCCAGATAGTGCAGGCCGCGCTCGGCCAGCTTCGCGGCCCGGTCGACGTCGTCCCGGTAGTAGGAGTTGCCGCCGTCGATGATGATGTCACCGGCCTCGAAGTGCTCCGCGAGCTCGAAGACGGTCTGGCCGGTCAGACCGGCCGGCACCATGACCCAGGCCGCCCGCGGGGTGCTCAGCGCGGCCGCGAACTCGGCCAGCGAGTTGGCGCCCACGGCGCCCTCGGCGGCCAGTGACCGCACCGTCTCGGGGTTCACGTCGTAGACCACACATTCGTGCCCGTCGCGCATCAGCCGGCGGACGAGGTTCGCGCCCATCCGGCCGAGTCCGATCATTCCGAGCTGCATCTGAACTCCCGATGGTCCTGCACGGACCGGTCGAAGGTGAGGTCCTCGAGCTCCATCCTGCCGTCGGCACCGGGACACCTCGTCGCGTCCTCGGTCACGCCCGGTGGGCGGTCCACCCGGTGCGGTGGCGTTCAGGCGGAACGGGGCAGGTGAGATGGTGCCTCGCGACGCTGGTCCCGACGCGGAGAGGTGTGCCCATGAGTAGGTCCGACGACGCCGACGGAGGTACGGGCGCCAGCGAGGCCGACGTGATCGTGATCGGAGCCGGGCCGGCGGGCGAGGTGGTGGCCGGCCGGTGCGCCGAGGCGGGCCTGTCGGTGACGGTGATCGAGCGCGAGCGGGTCGGCGGGGAGTGCTCCTACTGGGGCTGCATCCCCAGCAAGACGCTGCTGCGCCCCGGCGAGGTCCTGGCGGCCGCCAGAGCCGTCCCCGGGGCGGCGCCCGCCGTCGGCGGGATCGACGCCGCGGCGGCGTTCGCCCGGCGCGACGAGATGGTCGGCGGGTACTCCGACGCGGGCCAGCTCCCGTGGCTGCGCGAGCGCGGTGTGGTGGTGCGGCGCGGGGCCGGCCGGCTGGTCGGCGAACGTCGGGTCGCGGTGCGCGCGCCGGACGGCGCGGAGGAGGTCCTCACCGCGGCCCGCGCGGTCGTCCTGGCGACCGGTACGCGGGCCACCGTCCCGCCGGTCCCCGGGCTCGCCGGAGCCGATCCGTGGGACAACCGGTCCGCGACCGGTGCCCGCGCGGTGCCCGCCCGCCTCGCCGTGCTCGGCGGTGGCGCCGTCGGCGCCGAGCTCGCGCAGGCGTTCCGCCGCCTGGGCAGCGCGGAGGTCACCATCATCGAGGGCGGCCCCCGCCTGCTCGCGCACGAGGAGCCGTTCGCCGGCGACGAGGTGCGGGCGGCGTTCGAGGCCGAGGGCATCACGGTCCACACCGGCCGACGGGCCGTGGCCGTCCACCGGGAGGCCCCGGCAGCGGGCACGCCGGCAGGATCGGGCACGCCGGCAGGATCGGGTGAGCTCGCCGGGCCGGGCGCGCCGCGCGGGGCCGTGGTGGTCACCCTGGACGGTGGCAGCGGTGGCAGCGGCGTCGGCGGGCCCGAGCGCGTCGTCGCGGACGAGATCCTGGTCGCCGTCGGGCGGACGCCCGCCACCGGCGAACTCGGCCTGCCCGCGGTCGGCCTGCCCGAGGGGGGCTTCGTCGAGGTCGACGACCGGATGCGGGCCACCGGCGTGGCCGGGGACTGGCTCTACGCCGTCGGGGACGTCAACGGCCGGGCGCTGCTCACCCACATGGGCAAGTACCAGGCGCGGGTGGCGGCCGACGCCATCACCGGCCGCCTCGACCCGGCGGGCCGGGCCGCCGCCGACCGCGCCGACCCGGGGGCCGTCCCACGGGTCACGTTCACCGATCCGCAGGTGAGCGCCGTCGGCCGAACCGAGGCGGCGGCCCGGGCGGCCGGTCTGGATGTCCGCGTCGTCACCGTCCCGACGGCGTCGGTGGCCGGGTCGTCGGTGCGCGGCACCGAGGCCGTCGGGACGTCCCAGATCGTGGTGGACACCGCCCGCCGGGTGTTGGTCGGGGCGACGTTCGTCGGCCACGACACGCAGGAGATGGTGCACGCCGCGGCCATCGCGATCGTCGGGGCGGTCCCGCTGGAAGATCTGTGGCACGCGGTGCCGTCCTTCCCCACGGTCAGTGAGGTCTGGTTGCGCCTGCTGGAGGCCTACGGCCTGTGACCGGCAGGCGGGCCCGCCGCGGGCCCGGACCCGGGCCCGCGGCGGGTTGGCTCGGCGCCGTCAGGTGAAGATCGAGACACCGCCGGGGCCGACGAGCAGGCCGATGACGATGAGCGCGATCCCGTACAGGATGGCGCCCCGGACCAGGGAGACGATGCCCGCGATCACCAGGATGACGGCGATCAGCCAGAGAATGAATTCCATGGTCGTCTCGTTCCTTACCCGAGGTCAACAAAACCTCCCCGGGACGTTCGGATCAGGCCGGGGCGGCGGCGCCGCGGCCCTCCGGCACGACCGGGCGGACGTCGGGAGCGCCCAGCCTGGCCGCGTCGGCGGTGTGGTCGTCGGCCTGCCGCTGTGACTCGAGCTCGGCGGTGACCCGGGCCCGGTAGTGATCGATCTCGCGCCCGACGGTGGCGGAGCTCCAGCCGAGGACGGGGGCGATCAGTTCGGCGACCTGGGGGGCCGCCTCCAGGCCGCGGTCGGCCGTCTCGATCGAGATACGGGTCCGCCGGGTCAGGACGTCCTCGAGGTGCAGCGCGCCCTCGTGGGACGCCGCGTACACGGCCTCGACCGCCAGGTACTTCGGGGCGCCGAGCAGCGGGCGGCCGAGCTCGGCCCGCTCCGCGACGAGCGCCAGCAGCTCCTCGACGAGGGTGCCGTACCGGTGCAGCAGGTGCTCCACCCAGGCGACGTGCAGCCCGGAGGCGCGGGCCAGGCCCTCCCGGGCGTTCCACAGCGCCGGGTAGCCGTCCGCGCCGAGCAGCGGGACGCGGTCGGTGCACGACGGCGGCACCGAGCGGCTCATCCCGGCGGTCGCCGCGTCGACGGCGTCCGCCGCCATCACCCGGTAGGTCGTGTACTTGCCGCCGGCGACCATGGTGAGCCCGGCGACCGGGCTGACCACGGCGTGCTCCCGGGACAGCTGGGAGGTGTCCTCCGACTCGCCGGCCAGCAGCGGCCGCAGGCCGGCGTAGACGCCGGTGATGTCCTCGGTGGTCAGCGGCGTGCGCAGCACCCGGTTGACGGTGTCGAGCAGGTAGGAGATGTCCGCGCTGCTGGCGGCCGGGTGCGCGAGGTCGAGGTTCCACTCGGTGTCGGTCGTCCCGACGATCCAGTGGCTGCCCCACGGGATCACGAACAGGACACTTTTCTCGGTGCGCAGGATCAGCCCGGTCGAGCCGTGGATGCGGTCGCGGGGGACCACGATGTGGACACCCTTCGACGCGCGCACCGAGAGCTGCCCGCGCCCGCCGACCATCGCCTGGATGTCGTCCGTCCACACCCCGGCCGCGTTGATCGTCTGCGCGGCGCGGACCTCCAGGTCGACCCCGTTCTCCAGGTCGCGCACCCGCACCCCGGCGACCCGGTCACCCTCCCGCACCAGCCCGGTGACCTGGGCGCTGGTGGCGACGAGCGCGCCGTAGCGGGCTGCCGTGCGGGCGACGAACATGGTGTGCCGGGCGTCGTCGACCTGCCCGTCCCAGTACTGGATGGCGCCGACGAGCGCGTCGGCGCGCAGCGACGGGAACTCGCGCAGCGCCGCCTTGCGGGTCAGGTGCCGGTGCAGCGGAACACCCCCGCTGCGGGGGGCGCTACCGTCCCCGCCCGGCCGGGGGGCGATGCGCCCGATGCCCTGCCCGAGGGTGTCGTAGAGCAGCACGCCGCTGCCGATGTAGGCGCGTTCCCAGCCGTGATGGGTCAGCGGGAGCAGGAACGGGATCGCCCGGACGAGGTGCGGGGCGATCGTCTCCAGCAGCAGCGACCGCTCGCGCAGCGCCTCGCGGACGAGGGCCCCGTTGAGCTGCTCCAGATAGCGCAGGCCACCGTGGATCAGCTTGCTCGACCGGCTGGACGTCCCGGCGGCGAGGTCGCGGGCCTCGAGCAGGGCCACCGACAGGCCACGGCTGGCCGCGTCGAGCGCCACCCCGGCGCCGGTGACGCCGCCGCCGATCACGACGACGTCCACCGGCTCGGCGCGCATGCGCCGCAGCGCGGCTGCCCGGCTGGCCGGGTCGAGGCGGGCGGTACCGGTCATGGTGTGTGGATCCCCCTTCGACCGTTTCCTGTCCTGGGCGTCCTGCGCTGGGCTGTGCTGTGCCGGGCGGTCCCGGGTGTTCCTGGCCCGGGTGTCGCGGTCCTGGGTGTTCCTGTCCCGGGTGCCGAGGTGCTCGGCGCTGCTGTCCCTGGCGTTGCTGTCCCTGGTGTCGCCGTCCCGCGGTGCGGACGGCTCCGTTCCATCGTGCCGGCAGTTGCTGCGCGCCGCTCACGCTGAGGTGAACGGTGGGTGTCGATCGGGCGCACGGGGGCGCGGATGGCCTCCATGATGCCCAGCGCCGCCGCCGCCGGGTCCGGTCTGGGCAGTGGCGGTCGTCGCGCCGGCTGATCCCGGGCCCCTGTTTGAGCCCGGCGCCGCCTGCCGGGGCCCGGATGGGGCATGCTGGTCGGGCGAATCGATCTGCTGCCGTCGCACACCGTCGGGCGGGGGTGCCCGACCAGGGGGCCGCCCGATCCACGACCTGGCCCGGAGTGGTGATCAGATGGACCTGACCTTCAGCGCCGCGGAGGAGGCGTTCCGCGCGGACCTGCGGAGCTGGCTCGCCGAGAGCGTTCCCGCGGCGTGGCGGGAGCCGGGCTTCTGGGCTGGCGTCCCCGACGACGAGGCCTTCGGGCTGCGCCGGGAGTGGGAGCGCCGCAAGTTCGACGCGGGCTTCGCCGGCATCGACTGGCCCACCGAGTACGGCGGGCGCGGCGGCACCCCCGGCATGAAGGCGATCTACGACGAGGAGCTGGCGCTCGTCCGCGCGCCCGCCACCGTCAACCCGCTCGGCCTCGCCTTCCTCGCGCCGACGATCATGGCGGTCGGCACGGACGAGCAGAAACGCGAGGTCATCCGTCCGCTGCTGCGCTGCGACGTGATCTGGTGCCAGGGTTTCTCCGAGCCGGACGCGGGCTCCGACCTGGCCGCGCTACGGACGTCCGGCGTGGCCGACGGCGACGACATCGTCGTCAACGGCCAGAAGGTCTGGACGACCAACGCCAGCCACGGCGACCGGATCTTCACCATGGTCCGCACCGAGCCGGGCAGCCAGCGCCACCGCGGCCTGTCGATGCTGCTGCTCGACATGCACCAGGCCGGCGTCGAGGTGCGGCCGCTGCGGCAGATGAGCGGGGCGACCGAGTTCGGCGAGGTGTTCTTCACCGACGCCCGGGTGCCCGCCCGTGAGTGCCTCGGCGGCCTGGGCAACGGCTGGGCAACGGCGATGCTGTTGCTCTCCTTCGAGCGCGGCGCGTCGGGCATCTCGCAGTACACCGCCTTCCGGCAGACCTACGACGAGATCGTCCGGGCGGCCCGGGCGCTGGGGCGCGACACCGACCCGGTGCTGCGCCAGGAGCTCGGCCGCCGGCTGGCCGAGCTCGAGTGCCTGCGCTACCACGCCATGCACGTGCTCACCCAGGTGGAGCGGGGCGCCGACCTGGGCGCCGAGTCGTCGATGACCAAGTTGCAGTGGTCCGAGACCTACCAGGACCTGTTCGAGACCTTCGACGACCTGCTGGGCGCCGACGCCGCGGTCAGCACGCCCGTCGCGGGCCTCGACCTCTCCGCTCTGCAGTCGGAGGGGTTCTGGTCCAGGTCGGTCACCATCTGGGGCGGTTCGTCGCAGGTGCAACGCAACATCGTCGCCGAGCGGGTGCTCGGCCTGCCGCGCTGAGCCGCGGTACGCCGTGCCGTGCGAGCGACGCCGTGCGAGCGGTGCCGAGCGAGCGGTGCCGAGCGGTGTTGAGCCGCGCCGAGTCCGGAAGGGACCACCGAAGTGTTCTTTGCGCTGACTGACGAGCAGCGGGCCCTGGGCGAGACCGTCCGGGCCTTCCTCTCCGACCGTTTCGACCTCACGGCGGTGCGGGCGGTGTTCGAGGACACCGCCGGCGACGGGCACCCGCCGGAGCTGTGGAAGTCGGTGGGGGAGCAGGGCTGGCTGGCGGTGTGCGTCCCCGAGGAGTTCGACGGACTCGGCCTCGGGCTGCTGGACGCCCAGGTGGTCGCCCGCGAGCTCGGCGCGGGGGCCGTCCCGGGGCCGTGGCTGCCGACGGTGCTGGCGGGAGAGGCGGTCCGGCTCGCCGGGTCGGACGCGCAGCGGGCCGAACTGTTGCCGCGCCTCGCCGACGGTGATCTCGTGGCGACGGTGGCCCTGCGGGGAGCCGGCGGCGCCTGGGACGCCTCCGGCGTCGCGGTCACCGCCCGCGGCGATGAGCTGTCCGGGACGGCGTCGCCCGTCGAGTATCCCGGGGTCGCCAACCTCGTCGTCGTCGCGGCGGCCGAGCCCGGCCCCGCCGGTGCGGATCCCGCCGGGGGCGGTGTGGGCCTGTACCTGCTCGACCCCGCCGCGGCCGGTGTCACCGTCCGCCCGCTGGCCGGTCCCGACGGGACCACCCGGCTCGCCGCCCTGGAACTGGCCGGGGCACGGGCCCGGCGGCTGCCCGGTTCGTCGGTGGCGGCGCTCGCCGACCTCGTCCGGCGCGGCGCGCTGCTCACGGCGGCGGACCAGGCCGGGGTCGCCCGCGAGGCGCTGACCAGGACGGTCCGCTACGACCGGGAGCGCATCCAGTTCGGCCGGCCGGTCGGCTCGTTCCAGGCGCTCAAGCACCAGCTCGCGGACCTGCACGTCGCGGTCACGATGGCCGAGCACGCCGTGATGTACGCCGCGCACGCGCTCGACGCCGGCCTCGACGACCTGGAGCTCGCGGTCGCCGTCGCCAAGGCGAAGGCCAGCCAGGCGGCCCGCGACGCGACCGCGGCGATGATCCAGTACCACGGCGGCATCGGTTACACCTGGGAACACGAGGCGCACTTCTTCTACAAGCGGGCCCGCCGGCTGTACGGGGCGTTCGGTGACCCGCCCGCCCATCTCGAGCGGGTCGCCGCGCTGACCGTCGACTCCCTGGCCTGACGGCCTGACGGCCTGACGGCCTGACGGCCTGACGGCCTGACGGCCTGACGGCCTGACGGCCTGACGGCCTGACGGCNGGCCTGACGGCCTGACGGCCTGACGGCCTGACGGCCTGACGGCCTGACGGCCTGACGGCCTGACGGCCTGACGGCCTGACGGCTCAGTCGATCGGCGAGCCGGCGGGGACGGCACAGGCCGCCAGCACTTCGCGGGCCGCGTCGAGCGCCGCCGCGCGGTCGGCGGGGACCAGCCCGACGCGGGTCCGCCGGTCGAGCAGGTCGTCGGCGTCAAGCGCTCCCTCGTGGCGCACGGCGAACATCAGCTCGGCGCGGGTGACCGCGACCCCGTCGGCGATCGGCGTGAGCAGCCCCGGATCGTGCTCGGCCAGGGCCAGCACCGCCGGGGCCTGGGTCCCGTAGCGGGCCACCAGCCGGCGCGGCGCCGGCACGGCGGCGAGGACCCGGCGCGAGGCCGCCCCGACGAGGGGGAGCCGGTCGGTCCGGCAGGGCCCGGCGTCCAGGTTGGCCTGGGCGACGGCGGCGTCCACCGCGTCCGCCGCCATCCGCCGGTAGGTGGTCAGCTTGCCGCCCACCACGGTGATCACACCGTCGGGCCCGACGTGGACGGCGTGCCGCCGGGACAGGTCCGCGGTGCGCCCGCTCGGGCCGTCCAGCAGCGGGCGCAACCCGGCGAACGCCCCCAGCAGGTCCGCGCGGTCGACCGGGGTGGCCAGCACGCTCGACACGACATTCAGCAGCTGGGTGATCTCCTGGGGATCCGGCGTCGGAACGTCCGTGACCTCGTCCGTCGGGATGTCGGTCAGGCCCACGTACACCCGCCCGTCGCCCTGCGGCAGGACGAGGGCGTACCGGTTGCGCTCGCCGGGGATCGGCACCGACAGCGCCGTCGGCGTGCCGCCGAACGCCGCCGCGGGCAGCACCAGGTGGGTGCCGCGGCTGGGGCGCAGCCGCACCTGCGGCGCGAGCGCGGGCGCCCAGACGCCGGTCGCGTTCACCACGGTGCGGGCCCGCAGCGTGCACCGGGTGCCCGTCAGGGTGTCGACCACCTCGACGCGGGCCGGCTCCGGCGGCAGGCCACCGTGCCCCGCCGCGCGCGCCGGGCCGTACCCCGAGCTCCCCACCGACAGCACGCGGACCCGGGTCAGCACCCGGGCGCCGAACGCGGCCGCCGTCCGGGCGATCGTCACGACCAGGCGGGCGTCGTCGACGAGCTGGCCGTCCCAGTGGAGCAGGCCGCCGCGCAGCCCGGCCTCGCGCAGCCCGGGGACCATCCCGAGCGTCTCGACCGCCGACATCCGCCGCGGTGGCGGCAGCACCGTGCTCGGCGTTCGGGCGCCTCGCCGCAGCAGGTCCGCCAGGCCCATCCCGGCCCGGGCCAGCAGCGCCGAGCCGGCGGGGACGTCCTCGGTGAGCGGCAGCACGATCGGCAGCGGGTGCACCAGGTGTGGTGCGGTGCGGCGCATCAGGATCTCGCGCTCCAGCGCGCTCTCCCGCGCCAGCCCGAGGTCACCGGAGGCGAGGTAGCGCAGCCCGCCGTGGACGAGCTTCGAGCTCCAGCGGCTGGTGCCGAAGGCCAGATCGTACGCCTCGACGAGGGCGACGGACAGCCCGCGCGAGGCTGCGTCGAGCGCCACCCCGGCGCCGGTGACGCCGCCGCCGACGACGAGGAGATCGACGGCCTCGCCGCCCGCGAGCTCGGCGAGCTCGCGGGCGCGGCGGTCGGCGGTGAGCGACGAGCGGTCGAACGGTGTGCTCATGACGGCGCTCCCGGGTGCTCGATCGGCCGGATCTCGTCAACCGCGGCCTCGGCTGTCTCGGCTGCTTCGCCGGCGCGCGGGGCCAGGTAGCCGTCCAGGGTCAGGTGAAGCTCACGCGCCAGTGCCTCCTCGGTGATCTCGTCGCCCAGCGCACCCGCGGAGAGAACGTATGACTGCACGATGAGCAGCACCATCCGTGCCTGGGCCGCCGGGTCGCCCGCCCGGACGGCGCCGCCCGCCTGCGCCGCGCGCAGCTGCTCGCACAGCAGCTCCAGGACGAGCCGCTGGGTCGCGCCGAGGCGCTCCAGGACGTAGGGGACCAGCAGCTCCGGGTCCGTTTCGGTGATCTTGCGGAACAGCGGGTTCGCGCGGAAGGCCCGCGCCGCGGCGACCAGGTAGCGCACCAGGCCGGCCCGCGTGCCGGCGGCCAGGGACGGCTCGGCCGCTCGCGCCGCGGCCGTGACGATCCGGCCCCACTCGCGCGTCATCACGTCGCCCACGAGAGCGCGCAGGTCGGGCCAGCGTCGGTACAGCGTCATCCGGCTGATGCCGGCGCGCCGGGCCACGTCGGTGGCGGTCGTCCGGCGCACGCCGACGCTGAGCAGCGACGCGGCGGCGGCGTCCAGGACGGCCGAGTCGGAGCTCTCGCCGCGCCGGCCCGCCGCGGGGGCGGGTGCCGGCAGGGTGCGGGGTGCTGTCGGCCCGGTCACCGGTCGCCTCCCTCCCGGATCGTGTGACGCCGCTGGTCGTGTGACGCCGCTGGTCGTGTGACGCCGCTGGTCGTGTGACGCCGCTGGTCGTGTGACGCCGCTGGTCGTGTGACGCCGCTGGTCGTGTGACACTGTTACTTGAGTTGTCACAGCGTATCGACAATACCGCGCAGACACCGCGCAGACACCGTGGAACGAATGAGGTGACGGCGATGACCACGCAGGCCACGACCCCGACCCCGCCCCCGACCTCGCCTTCCGGCGGTGCCGCCCCGGACGCGTCCGTCGATCCGGTCTGGTGGGGGTGGGGCGCGGCGGCCGAGCACCACCCGCTGCCGGCCGCCGTCCACGACCTGCTCGCCCTGCTGGGCATTCCCACCCGCCCCAGCCCGCCGGTCGCGCTCGCCGACATCACCCTCCCGCCGGTCCGCCTGCCGGGGCAGGTGCTGGACGAGCTGCGGGCCGTCGTCGGCGCCGCCCAGGTCCGGGACGACCGCGAGGCACGGATCCGGCACTGCCGGGGCCGCTCCACCGTCGACCTGCTGCGGCTGCGGTCCGGGGACGCCTCCGACGCGCCCGACGCCGTCGTCGCGCCACTCGATCATGATCAGGTCCTCGCGGTGCTGGGGATCTGTTCCCGCCACCGGGTGGTCGTCGTCCCGTTCGGCGGTGGCACCTCGGTCGTCGGCGGCCTCACCCCCCGCCTCCCGTCGGGTCAGGCGCCCGACGGCACACCCCGCCGGCCTGGCGTCATCGCGCTCGACCTGCACCGGCTCGACCGCCTCCTGCGCGTCGACCAGCTTTCCGGGACGGCGGTGCTGGGCGCCGGCCTGCGCGGGCCCGCCGCGGAGGCACTGCTCGCCGAGCACGGCCTGACCCTCGGGCATGTCCCGCAGTCGTGGGAGTACGCCACGATCGGCGGGTTCGCGGCGACCCGGTCGAGCGGTCAGGCCTCGGCCGGCTACGGGCGGTTCGACCAGCTCGTCACCGGGCTGCGGCTGGCCACCCCGGTGGGGACCTGGCAGCCGGGGCGCGGGCCGGCGTCGGCGGCCGGCCCCGACCTGCGCCAGCTCGCGCTGGGCTCCGAAGGCGCGTTCGGGGTGATCACCGAGGTCACCGCGCGGGTGCGGCCGGCTCCGGCGCGGCGGCGGTACGAGGGCTGGCGGGTCACCGACCTGGCCACCGGCCTGGACCTGCTGCGGGAGCTGGCCCAGCGGGACCTGCTGCCCACCGTCCTGCGCCTGTCCGACGAGCTGGAGACGGCCGCCGGCCTCGCCAACGCCGTCACCGCGGGCACCGACACCACCGCGGGCACCGACACCACCGCCGGTGTCGCTGCTGGTGCCGCTGCCGGCGGCGGTTCCGGCGGCGTCGACGGCTCCGCGGGCGGGTGCTACCTGGTCGGCGGGTACGAGGGGAATGAGGACGAGGTGACCGGGCGCGCCGCGGAGGTCCGCGCGGTGCTGCTGGGTGCCGGCGCCCACCCGCTCGGCGAGGACGTGGGACAGGGCTGGGCCGCCGGTCGCTTCCACGCCCCCTACCTGCGCGACGCCCTCCTCGACGAGGGAATCTTCGCCGAGACCCTGGAGACCGCCGCCTACTGGGCGGCGATCCCGACGCTGTACGCCGCGGTCCGGGCGGCGGTGACGGGCGCGATCGAGTCCGACGGGTCGCCGGCCGTCGTGCTCTGCCACGTCTCGCACGTCTATCCGGCGGGGGCGTCGCTCTACTTCACGGTTGTCTGCGCCGAGGGCCCGGACCCGATCTCCCGCTGGGACCGGGCGAAGCGCGCCGCCGGAGACGCGATCATGGCCAACGGCGGCACGATCACCCATCATCACGCGGTCGGCACGGACCACCGTCCCTGGATGTCCGCGGAGGTCGGGGAGGTGGGCGTCGCGGTCCTGCGCGCGGTGAAGACCGCGCTGGATCCGGCGGGCATCCTCAACCCGGGTGTCCTCGTGCCGCCACTGTCCGAGTAACGCCGCGGGGGATAGCGGGGCTCGGTGTGACGTTGTGGACACGGCGGGTATTGGTTCGGGGTGCAGACATTCGCCGCCGTCATCGTCGCCCTGGTGCTGATCTCGATTCCCCTCCTGTTGGTCACGGCCGTGCTCGCGGTCGTCTATCACCGGGCGGCGCCCCTGCGAGCCGCGAACGCGGTCGCCGCCCGCGCTGTCGGCGGGACCACGGCCGGTGGGAGCACCGCCGTCACCCGCCCGACGTCCGGCCTCGGCCGGGCGGCCACCGGCACCCGGCCGGTCGAGCGCCGTGGCGGCCGGCCGAAGCGCCCGCGCCGTCCGCTGCTGTCGCACCGCCGTCGGCGTCGCACCGGCACCGGCCGCGCCGGCGTCGGCCGATTCGGCGCCGGCCGCCTCAGCGCCGGCGGCCGCGCCCGTCGGACGTCGTCCAACCCGCGTTGAGGGTGGCGCTGGTCAGCCGGGGCCGTCGGGGGCCATGATTCTGGCGCGACCTGGCCGAACCGGTCGCATCGCGACACGGGACGGACATCGCGCGTCAGGATGGGCACCATGGACAACGGCACGGCCAACGGCCGGGAGCCGGCGCCGCCGACCCGTGGGCTGATCGTGGTGGGGCCGGGTGCCGCCTTCGGTGCCGCGCTGCTGCGCCGGTTCGCCGAGGAGGGGTTCGCGCTCGGCGTGCTCTCGCGCTCGTCCGACACGGTCGCCCGGATCACCGCCGAGCTCGCCGCGGACGGCCACGACGTCACCGGCGCGGTCGCCGACGTCACCGACCAGGCGGCCTTCGGGGCGGCGACGCAGCGGCTCGCCGCCGCGATCGGCGGGCTGACCGTGCTGGTCTACAACGCCAAGCTCAGCATTCGTGGCACGGCGTTCTCGGTGCGGGCGGACTCGATGAACCAGACACTCGCGGTGAACGTGACCGGGGCGCTGACCGCCGTCCAGGCGGCGGTGCCCCTGCTGGTGGAGCGGCCGGGCGCCACCGTCCTGCTGACGGTCGCGGGCACCCGCAGCGAGCCGGCGGCGGGTCGCTTCGCGCTCGCGGTGGGCAAGGCCGGCCTGGCGGCGATGGGCGAGGCGATGGCTCCCGGGCTGGTCGCCCAGGGCGTCCGCCTGCGCACGGTGGTGCTCGACGGCCGGGTCGGACCGTCCGGGCCGCTGCTGCCGGAGGCCGTCGCCGATCACTTCTGGCACGCGTTCGCGGCGCCGGGCGGAACGGCGTTCCGGCTCGCCGCCCCACCGCGGCGCCGCCGCGGCGCCCCGCAGCTGCCGCTGGAGGTGTGACCCCGCGATGCTGCCGGCGGACTCGCCCCCGACGGACTCCGCCGCCGCGGACTTCCGGGCGGACAACACGCGGAAAACGGATGGAACGGGTTACTTCGCCGTGGGCCGCGTCGCGGGCCATGGAACAGCGAGTCACCGACGAATGTCGGGGTCGGTAATCCGACACGTACACAACACAGGTGATCGGACCCGACACCGCTGTCCGCCCGCCCCACGTGCGACCATCTTTTGATGGGCCGACGGTTCGGACGGCGGCCCGGCCGGTCGGAGGCTCGTGTCGAGCGCTCGGGCCGTCGTCGTGCCGCCGGCCGGGCCACGCCGATCGTTGATCGGGGCGGTGGACGACTCGACATGACCGACTGTGACACGGCGGCGCCACGCCGGAGGCCCCGACGTGGCGCGGAGCGGGAGATGTTCCGGTGAACCACGGGCGCGGCGGGGACGGGCAGGAGCCCGCGGACGCCACCAATGTCATGCCCCCCGGGGGATCCGGCGGGGGCGAGGCCGGTACCCGGCCGACCCAGGACGTGCGGCGTCGTTCCCGGCCGGGAGCCCCGGCGGCCCCGCCGCCGCCCGCGGACGCGTTCCGCCCGTCCGGTCCGCCGCCACCCGCGGACGCGTTCCGTCCCGGCCGTCCGGTGCGCCCGGCCGACGAGCAGCCGGAGCACGATCACGTGCCCCCGATGACGGAGCCGACGCTCGGCGGGGCCATCGACGCGATCCGGTACGGCGCCGTGCCTCCGGGCGCGGCGGTGCCCGCTCCGACGGCACCCGTCGGGCCGGGTGACCTGTGGACGGGGCCGGCCTCCGGCCAGTCCCAACGGCCCGGCGCGACCGGCCCGCAGTACGGCCAGCCCGGTCAGTACGGCCAGTACGGCCAGCCCCCCGCGGGGACCTACACCGACAGCGGTGGTCATGTCCGCCCGGTGCCCGGCAACGGTGGTTACGGGGAGGCCTACCCGGCCGCCTCCGACAGCGGAGGTCTGCCCGGCGGTCCGGGGGGTCCGGGTGGTTCGGGCCCGGCGCCCGGCCCGAAGCCGGCTCGGCGCCGCCGCCGCGGGCGCATTCTCGCGATCGTCGTCGTGGTCCTCCTTGTGCTCTTCGTGGTGGGCGACCGGGTGGCGGTCGCGATCGCCAAGGACCAGATGGTCAAGCAGATCGAGGTCAGCGTCGCGGACAGCCTGGAGCCCGGCGCGACTCCGCCGACGGTCAAGAACGTCACCATCGGCGGCTTCCCGTTCCTCACCCAGGTGCTGTTCGGAAAGTTCAAGAACATCGGCGTCACGATCGAGGGAATACCAACTCCCGGCCCGCGTATCTCGCAGGTCCACGCGAATCTCAAAGGCCTTCACGTCCCGCTCGGTGACGCGCTCTCCGACAACGTCGGCGAGGTGCCCGTGGACGACATCCGGGCGACGGTTCGGATCAGCTATGACGACCTGAACACCTACCTCGCGAAGCAGGATCCGCCGGTTCAGGTCAACCCGGTGGACGGTGGTGACCGGGTCGAGGTCTCCAGCCGAATCGACACCGGGATTCTCGGATCGCAGGAGATCGGTGGCGTGACCACCTTCGAGGTTCAGGACAACGCGCTCACCCTCGTGCCGTCGGAGCTGTCGCTGAAGGGCAGGATCAACGCCAACATCCCGCTCCCCGCCGGTCTCCGGCTCGACTCGATCCCCATCCCGATCGCCGGGCTGCCGTTCGACCTCAACATCGTCGCGGCGTCGACGGACGCCACGGGTCTCTCGCTGACCGCGACGGCCAAGGACGTCACCCTGCCGGCCGCGCCTGAGCCGGCTGGCGGTCAGTGACCCACAAGATCGGGGCAATTCGGGCGGATCGCCGCGTCGAGTGCTGGCCAGGGGGTCCCGGTGCGAGGTCGTGGCCGCCGGGCCGTCCGGCCGCGGGCCCCCTGTCGCGGGGCTGGCGCGATGCCCCCGCGGTGGCGTCCACGGGCGCCGTGGAGATCGCCGCGGGGGGCTGTCCGAGGTGGGTCGCGAGCGCGTACGGTAGCGGGTCAGATCGGCGACAGAAGCTGCTCACGGGTCTTCCGGACGGGCATTGTCGGTGGTGCACCGATCCCGTCCTCGTCACCGGTGCTCGTGCCGGACTTGCCACACTCGGTCACAGCTCCGGTGCTGACGCGATATGAAAGGCACCGGGAAGTGAACGAACGACGCGAGGAGGGTTAGAGGTGTCGGCTCCAGAAACGGCTGAAGCGGCCCGTTCGACGGCGCTCGCGTCACCCGGGCTGGATCAAGGTCGACACTCGACGCTACGATCTGCGGCATCCCGCAAGATCGGTCAAGGTAGTGAGGATCCACCGGTGGTGGCACCGTTGCCCGTCCCGTCCGGAGACCGATCCGGGCGATGTGCAGAAGAGGATTTCGGCGGGGCATCCCGGCCTGCGTCCCGTCGTGAAGGGGGAGAGTCGTGCAGACGACGTATCTGAGAGTCGTCACCGAGGCCGGTGCCGCCACTGTGCCGGCAGGTGAGCAGTTCATCATCGGACGCGCTCGGACCGCGGACTACGTTATCGCCGACAGTCGCGTCTCCCGCCGGCACCTGCTGGTCGAGCAGACCGGTTCGGGCTGGTCCGTCCGCGACATCAGCTCCAACGGGACCTGGGTCGACGGCCAGCGGATGCCCGAGTCGGTGAGCGTCCAGGGCGAGGTCCGTTTCCGGCTCGGCACCCCCAGCGGGCCCGAGGTCGTGGTGATGCCCGAGTTCCCCGCCGCGCGCGGCGGGTACGACGACGAGCCCGAGTACGACCCGGCCGGCTACGACATGCAGACGATGCTGCCCGGTTCCACCGGCTACCAGCCCCCGCGGCCCACCGCCCCGACCCGGGGCCAGGGCGGCGGGCGCGGCGCGGCGCCGCAGAGCGGGTCGGCAGCCGGTGGTGGGGGTGGCGGCGGCCGCGGCGGCAGCGGCTACGACCCGGCGCAGACGCCCTCCGGCTCGACGAGCCTGGAGCAGGAGCACGAGCGCCGGACGACCTACCGGCTCCGGCAGGGCACCATGTCGCTGGGCCGGGCCCGCGACAACGACATCGTCATCACCGACCTGTTGGCCTCGCGCCGGCACGCCGAGCTCTACATCAACCGCAACGGGCTGCAGATCGCCGACCTCGACTCGGCCAACGGCGTCTTCGTCAACGGGCGCCGGATCAGCCGGGCGAACGTGAGCCAGGGCGACGTGATCGCCATCGGCCACCACGTCTTCCAGCTCGAGGGCGAGCTGCTCGTCGAGTACCTCGACTCCGGTGACGTCAGCTTCGAGGCCGACGCCCTCAACGTCTGGGCCGGCGAGAAGCAGCTCATGCACGACATGACCTTCAAGCTTCCCGGGCGCGCGCTGCTCGGCGTGGTCGGCCCGTCCGGTGCGGGCAAGTCGACCCTGCTCAACGCGCTGACCGGGTTCCGCCCGGCGGACAAGGGCAACGTCCGCTACGCCGGCCGGGACATGTACTCCGAGTACGACGAACTGCGCCGCCGGATCGGCTACGTGCCGCAGGAGGACCTGCTGCACACCTCGCTGACCGTCCGCCGGGCGCTCGAGTTCGGCGCCGAGCTGCGGTTCCCGCCGGACACGACCAAGGCCGAGCGCCGGCAGCGGGTCGACGAGGTCCTCGCCGAGCTGGGTTTGACCGGCCACGCCAACACGCAGGTCTCCCGGCTCTCCGGTGGCCAGCGCAAGCGGACGTCGGTCGCCCTGGAGCTGCTGACCAGGCCGACCCTGCTCTACTTGGACGAGCCGACCTCCGGTCTCGACCCGGGCATGGACAAGAACGTCATGGAGTCGCTGCGCAAGCTGGCGGACGACGGCCGTACGGTCGTCGTCGTCACGCACAGCGTCGCCCAGCTCGACCTCTGTGACTACGTGCTGGTCCTCGCGCCCGGCGGTTACGTGGCCTACTTCGGCCCGCCCGGCGACGCGCTGTCCTTCTTCGGCGCGAAGGACTACCCGGACGTCTTCCTCAACCTGGAGGCGACCCCGGGCGCCGAGTCGGCCGCCCGGTTCCGTCAGTCGCGGTACTACGTGCCGGCGTCGATCACCGCGCCGTCGGCGCGGCCCGCGCCCGAGGACCTGCCGTCCATCCGGCAGCAGTCGGTTCTCTCCCAGCTCGTCACACTGAGCCGACGCATGATGGCGGTCGTCGCCTCCGACAAGTCGTACCTACGACTGATCATCGCTTTCCCGTTCCTCCTCGGGGCCATTCCACGGGCGATTCCAGGGGATATGCTGGCCCAGGCGGACGGGCCGAACCGAGACGCACCGACAGTGCTACTTGTCGTAACACTGTGTGCCTGTTTCATGGGCATGTCGAACTCGGTGCGAGAAATCGTCAAGGAGAGACCGATCTATCGCCGAGAACGGGCGATCGGTCTATCCCGGACGGCCTATATCGGTTCCAAGGTCGTGGTGTTGACCCTGGTCACCACGCTGCAGGCCCTGGTGTTCACGACGATCGCCCTGGCCGGCCGCAAGATGGGCGACGGCCTGTTCGGGTTCCCCTTCCTCGAGGCCGCGGTCGCCGTGATCGCGCTGTCGCTCGCGTCGGCCATGCTCGGCCTGGTCATCTCGTCGCTGGTCGACAACGCGGACAAGACCATGCCGCTGCTGGTGCTCATCACCATGGCCCAGCTGGTCTTCTCCGGTGGTCTGGTCGCCGCTGAGGGAACGGTCGGTCTCGAGCAGGTCAGCTGGATCGCACCCGCCCGGTGGGGCTTCGCCGCCCTCGCCTCCGTGATCGACCTGAACAGGATCTCCGGTTTCGGCACGCCGATCAATCCGGACTTCCCGGCCGACCCGCTGTACCAGTTCACCACCACCCAGTTCGCGATCGACATCGCCGGTGCCGCCGCGGTGGGCGCGGTCTGCATTCTCGTCACCTCGCTCCTGGTGCGGCGGATGGACCCGAAGACGAACAAGCGCCGCCCGGCCGCCCCCGTCCGCTAGGCCCCACCGCCGGCGCGGCCACGCACGGAGCACGCCCGAAGGGGCGGTGCGGCACCCTCGACGAGGGCGCCGCCCGCCCCTTCGGGCGTTTCGGCGTCCGGTGTGCCGGTGTGCCGGCCGGGATGCCGGTCGGTCGATCGGTGGACAAGCTCACGCGGAATCGGGTCATCCACACCGGCGGCCGGAGCCGGCCGCCACGCCGCGCGGTGGCGCAGACTCGGGCCCATGCCGGACGCTCACGACCGAGTCGTCGCCCTGGCCCGGAGGCAGGACGACATGATCACCCGTAGCCAGGCCCGTGGGCTCGGCCTGTCCGACGGGGCGATCGCCGCCCGCCGGCGGGCCCACGGCTGGCACACCCCGATCCGCGGCACCCTCGTCGTCCCCCCGGTGCGCGACCTGGTGCGTGCCCACGCCCGGGCCGCGCTGGCCGCCGCCGGCGGGGCGGTCTGCCTGCTGACCGCGGCCCGGCTGCACAGGCTTCCCGGCCTGCCGCCCCGGAGCGAGACCGAGCCCGTCGACGTCGCCTTCCCGGGCGGGGCCGCGTTCCGCGGCCGGCGCGGCTGCCGGCGGCACTGCATGGAGCTGCCGCCAGGCGAGACGACGGACGTCGCCGGCATCGAGGCGACAACCGTCCGCCGCACACTGGAGGACATCATCCTCCGCCTCGACCGCGCGATCTCCGTCCCGATCCTGGACGCCCTCCTGCACCGCGGCTGGCCGAACGATCCCGGTGTTCGCGGTGCTCCTGGTGCCCCTGGTGCGGCTGCCGGCGCGGTGCGTCCCTCGCCCGACTTCGTGGACCTGAAGGAGGCGGTGCTGCGTCGCAACGACGCAGGTGAGGGACCACCGGGCGTCACCCGGCTGTGGAACCTGGTGGACGGGCGCGCGGGCACCCCGCTGGAGTCGCGGGTGCGTCTCGCCCTGGCCGAGGCGGGCCTCGAACCGGAGGCGGTCCGCTGGGCGCCGCCCGGCGCGGCCACCGACCGGGCCGACGAGCGGGTGCATCTCGCCTGGCCGTCGGCCGGGCTGGCGGTGCAGACCTACGAGCTCGCGTCCTCGTCGGCTTCGGAGCCGCGGGCCTGCGAGGTGGCGGTTCCGCCGGCCTCGCGTGCCTCGCCGGCCTCGGAACGGCGGGCTTGCGAGCTCGCGGTTCCGCCGGCTCGGGAGCCGCCGACCGCCCAGTGGAGCGGGCTACCGGAGCGACTGGCCGGTCTGGGCATGACCACCCTGTGGTTCACCTGGGGCGACCTGCGCGATCCGGGCCACCTCGCCTCGACCGTCCGGAGCCACCTCACCGGCCGCGACCGGTGAGGGCGCGCCGATGGAGATACCGGACAGCGGGGGCCTCGTTCGACGCTGGCCTCTCGCCTTTTGGTTTCTTCCTCGCCGTTTCGGGTCGATCTCGGCGGATTCCGCGCTAAAAGGGCGAGAAGGAAATTAAAGGGCGAGCAGGCCGGTCGGAGTGTCGGGTTTTATGTCGTCAGGTGGCGGTCCGGGCTGCCGGTCGGGTCGCCCGGCGGGAGTGGAAGCCGGCGGTGCTCGGTCAGCCGGAGCTCCAGCGCACGTGGAAACCGGCGGTGCTCGTGAGCAGCCGGTCCGCCGCGGTCGTGTCCGCCGGGTTGGTGAGGTAGATCCGGCGCAGCGGTGTGCCCCGCTCCCCGGTGAAGCTCAGGAGCGATCCGTCGGGCGAGTAGGCCGGATCCTGGTCCCGCCCCGGTTCGGCGGTCACCCGCTCCACCGCGGAGCCGTCGGTGTTCATCTGGTAGATCTCGAGGTCACCGTCGACCTCGCGGCTGAACGCGATCCGCTTGCCGTCCGGGGAGAAGGTCGGGTCGGCGTCCCGGTTGCCCTGGCCGTTGGTGATCGGCGTCGGCTGGGAGTTGGGCCTCGCCGGGATCGTCACGATGAAGCCGCGGTCGCTCTCCGTCTCGGACGACCAGTAGGCGATGAGCTCACCGCTCGGCGACCAGGCCGGGTCCGTGGCCTGGGGCTTGGCGCCCAGGCGGAACAGGCCGGATCCGTCGAGCGCGACCACGTACAGGCCCGGGTTCGGGAATCCGGACTCGTCGGTCGTCGACCGCACGACGAGGAACTTGCCGTCCGGGGACAGCGACGGCCGGGCGTCGTCGGCGATCGTCAGCTTCGCGGCGGGGCCGCTGGTGAACAGCTTCACCGGGGACCCCGAACCGTCCGCCGCCACCGCGTAGAGGGCGTTGGGCGAGCCCTTGCGGAAGAAGACGACGGTCTTACGATCCTTGCTGATCGAGGGCAGCATGTCGTTCTCGGCCGAGGTGGTGATCGGCTTGGTGTCCGCGAGCTCACCCTGCGCGGGAACCCGTCCGGTGAACAGGTCGTAGTTGCCGTTCTGGTCGCTGGCGAAGACCATCGTGTCGAGGCCGAGCGGGGTGGCCGCCTGCGGAATCCCGGCCGTGGCCCCGCCGCTGGCGGCGGCTGACCCGCCGGCCACGGCCGAGCTGTCGTCGCTGTCGTCGCCACCGCTGGTCGCGACCAGGGTCGCGGCGACGACCACCGCCGCGACCGCCGCCGCGGCGCCGACGATGACGGGCGTGCGGCGCTTCTTGGCCGGCGTGCCGCCCGTGCCGGGAGTGTCGCCGCCCTGAGCGGGAGGTGTCGGGCCGCCTGCCTGGGGGTGGAAGCCGTCCTGGGCGCCCGATCGGCCGCCGACGCCGGTCGGGAGCCTGGTGGGAGCCTCGGTGCCGCTGTAGCCGGCGGGGCCCTGGGTCGCGGCCGCGGTGGCCATCGTCGGGCCGTCGTCCCCCTGGCCGCTGCCGGGCACGGGCAGGTTCCAGCCCTGCAGGACGTTGGTGACCTCGCGCGGGTCGATCGTGGCGTCGGCGTCCTCGCCGGAGTCGCCGAGCAGGCGGAGCATGAGCTGCTGCGCGGTCGGCCGGGTGGTCGGGTTCTTGCGCATCGAATGCCAGACGATGGGGTGCAGCGCCGGGTCGACGCCGTCGAGCCGCGGCTCCTCGTGCAGCGCCCGGTAGAGCAGCACCTGCGCGTTGCCGTCCCCGAACGGGTAGCGCCCGGTGGCGGCGTAGGTCACCACGCCACCCCACGCCCAGATGTCGACCGCCGGCGTGACAGCTCCGCCCTCGATCTGCTCCGGGGACATGAAGGCGGGGGTGCCGAGCTGCTGGAGGTCACCGGTGAGGTTCGTGGCGGCGTCCAGCGCGCGGGCGATGCCGAAGTCGATGACGCGCGGCCCGAACGGTGAGAGCACGACGTTCGACGGCTTGAGGTCACGGTGCACGATGCCGGCCCGGTGGATGGCGGTCAGCGCCGCGGCCACGCCGACGGCGAGCTGCTCGAGGTTGGCGTCGGCGAGCGGACCGTTGCGGGCGACGAAACGAGAGAGGGTCTCGCCCTCGATGAACTCGGTGACCAGGTAGGGCTGAGGGGCGTCCGGGTCGGCGTCGAGCACCTCCGCGGTGCAGACCCGGGCGACCCGGCGCGCGGTCTCGGCCTCGAGTCGGAAGCGGGCGCGGAACTCGGCGTCGCCGGCGACGTCGGCGCGGATCACCTTGATCGCGACAAGGCGGCCCTGCTGCGACTTCCCCAGGTAGACCGTGCCCATGCCGCCCTGGCCGAGTTTGCTCAGCAACTGGTACGAACCGAGTTCACGGGGATCGTCCGCGCCGAGCGGAACGGTCCTCGCCGTCACACCGGCATCCGATGACATCGAGCCCACCCTCACCTGCCGTGGCGGGTCGAGTGCCTCGCGTGAGGATCGCCGCCGGGTACCGGAGTCTGATCACTATCGGTAGATCACTACCACAGAATTGGGTCCGAGCGCCATTCCCGCGAATCGGAAGAGAATCCTGTGTAGTCGGCATCACTGTATGCGGGGGTGGTGGTGAAAGCGCACCCCGCCCGGCTGTCATTGGGCGGACATGCCCGCCGGCACGGGGTCGGTGTCGGTGCTCCGACAATGCTGTGCGATTGTCCGGGGCGGCCTGCCCGTACAACGGCCCACCGGGACGGCCATCGGGCGGTCGGTGGGAACGACGCGGCGCGGTGTGGCGGCCGGGAACGGCCTGGCGCGGCAGGTGGGAACGGCACAGGGCGGTGGTCGGGAACGACACGGCGGGGCGGGTGGGAACGGCCAGGTCCGGGCTGCCTCGGCGGCCGGCGGACCGGCGTCGACCGGCCGGAACCGGCGGGCCCCGATCGTCAGGCGCCGGTCGACGGTGAACGGTGAGCGGTGTGGGGCGGGTCCCGAAACGAGGACCGGCCGGTCCCGGGCGAGAGGAATACGCCCGGGACCGACTGGGACCGAAAAGCGTGCGATAACCACGGCGTGATGACCGTGTTGCGACAACCGTGTCGCGATTACCGTTTTGTGTCGACTACGTCACGATATGTACGCCGTAGCGTGCTGCGACATTGTTCCACAGCTCGGCGTACGAGGTGGTTCCGTTACCCGCGATGACGTGCCCGCGGATGTACTTGTCGGAGCCGCTGGTGGCACCGACGAAGAACGGCGAACCGGAGTCGCCGCCCTGTGGGAGGACACCGCCGGTGAAGGCGGCCACCGGCGACTTGCAGCCGCTGCTGGTGCAGACGGTGGCTGTGACGCTCTGCACGGTGTGCCCGCAGTTCTCGCCCGTCGTGCGACCGCTGTGGCAGTAGTTGGTGAAGCCGACCACGGGATTGCCGGCACCGGCGACGTGGTAACCGGTGCTGCTGTTGACGCCGCCGTTGTAGATGAACGACCCGTACGACTGGCCGCCGAGCAGCTCCATGTCCTTACTGGGCAGTCCGTTGCCGCTGACCACACCGAAGGTGCGGTTGCCCAGCTCGGTGACCTCGGTCGCGCCGTTGGACGCGCAGTGCCCGGCGGTCACCTGGTACCGGGTGTTCGCCGAGTCGGCGACGGTGTAACCCGAGGAACAGATGGCCCCGCCGGACTTGATCCCGGCACCGCCCCAGAATGAGGGGATGTCGTCGCGCCGACTGAACAGGTCGGTGACCTTCCCCTTGCGGACCACGACCTGGCTCGCGTCCTTGCCGAGCAGCGTGGCCACGTCCCTCGCGGGCGCGTCGGTCTCGACGATGACCTTGCCCAGGTCGGGATCGGCGTAGACGCCGAAGGTGTAGATGGTTCCCTTGTTCCGGACGAAAGTGATCACCTTCGACTGGACCTGGCTTGAGGCCTCGGCGAGGTCGGCCGCGACCTGGTCCGTCGCGAAGGTGGCGTCCGCGGCCGGAGCGGCCACCGCGTTGTCGACCGCGATGGTCGCCTTGCTGCCGCCCGAGGAGTTCGCGGCGTACACCGGAATCGTGCTTGCGATCACGGTGAATCCGGCCACAGCCAGGCCGGCTCCGCCCCAGCGGAGTCTCGATCTAGAATTTCTCACCTAATACTCTCCGGAAATCTGCAGAACGATTGTCGGATGCGTTCAGGTTGTCTGCACACCTGGGGCATCTCTCCAAATCACTGGAGATCGCCGGCACAGTATCGAGGTGGTTCGGAGCGTCGAGGTTTCGACGCCTGTCTCCTTCTTGACAAGCAAATCCGTACAAAAAGTTGGTTGTACGGTGATGTCCGCGCCTAGTAGTCCTCGACCTTTTCTCGCCGGATCTGGACGAGATCGGCGTCGGCGCCGACGAGTCGCTCCGTCACGGCCGCCGGGGCGTCGGTCTCCAGGATGACCCGTCCTATCCCGGAATCTATGTAGACCCCGAAGGAGTACGAGGTGTCATGGGTCTGGGCATAGGCCGTGACCCGCTGGTTTATTTCCTTCGAGACGCGGCGCAGGTCCTCCGGGTCCGGACGTGGTGTGGCCCCTGTGTCGGCCGCGGGAGGGGAGTCGGCCCCACCGCCCGGGCCGCCCGTCGGGCCGGGTTGGCACGCGGCCCCCGTGGCCGCCAGGACAGCGAGCAGAAAGCCGAGGCCACCTCGGCGGAATGTCGGTCTGGACCGTCCCATGGAATGTCCTCCTGCAGGTCACCGGGATGATGTCGGCACGGTGATTGTCGCTGCCCGCAAGGCCGGTTCGGCGTAGCGGCGGGCATGGAGGGACCCGCCGGCCACGGACCGTTTCGCCCGCTGAACGCCGCGCCGACCGGGCGGTACCTGAGGATCTGGGCGGATACATGCCTGCCTGGGGTCTCTGTGCGGGCACACCCACAGTTGTGCCATTCTCGGCTACGACATACCTCGCGCCCGGATGGGGTGGGCACGGCCGCGGTCGCGAGCGCCGACGACGAAAGGGCTTGACGCGTGCCGCGTTTGAGTCGGGCCACGGTGACCAGCGCGGTGCTCGCCGTCCTGGCGCTCATCACTGCGGTGACGCTTGTCACGCTCGCCGCTGTCCGCGACGATCCCGCCGTGTACGCGGCCGGCGGGTCCGGCGGCGACGGGAGCGGCGAACCGATCGGCCCCCGCTGGGGCTTCCTGCGCTCCGACGTCGTGTCGCCGGCGGCTCCGCTGGAGCCGCCCGACTCCGCCGCCGCCGGAAGCTGGCAGGTCATCGATGCCCTGGCCGAGGCCAGGCCGGTGATCTCCCGGATGGCCGTGGGTCGTTACAGCGTGGTGTTCCCCGGCCTGGGCGTGTCGCAGCGGCGTGGCGTCGCCCTGGCGACGGCGATCGGCGGGCCAGGGCCGGCCGGCCCGGCCGGTACCGACCCGAAACCCGCCACGACCGGCGACGCGACCGGCGACGCCGGTGCGGCCGCGCCGGCCCACTGCCACGTGGTCGACTGGGAGGCGGTACGACCGTCGCCGGACGGACCTGGCGACGCGGTGACCGCCGGAGGACCGCGGTCCGGGGCGTCCGGGCGGCTGGACGAGCGGGTCGACCTGGCCTGCCGCCGTCCGACCGGCCAGTTCGTCGACTCCCGGTTCAGTCTGCTGTTCACCTACGCGCCCGAGGGCTACCGGCCACCGGCCGGGGACGCTCCCTATGCCTACGTGCGCCTCGACCGCGCCGACCACTCCGACTCCCGGCCCCGCGACGCCTACAGCGTGTCGGGGCCTGGCACGGTTGCCGTCCACCGCCTCGGCACCGGCCGCTATGCCGTCGACCTGGTCGGGGCCGAGTTCGTCCGCCCCGGCAACAACCTCCAGGTCAACGCGGCCGGTGACTCCGCCGCCGGGTGCAACGCCCTCGGCCGGGAGGTCAGGGCCGACCGGCAGTCCGTCCTGGTCGGCTGCGCCGAGGGCACGACGCCGGCGGACACGCCGTTCGTCCTGCTGTACACCGACCGCGACGCGCTGGTGCCGACCGGCGCCGGCACGTTCGCGCAGCTGTTCACCGGCGTCGTCCGCGACGGCGGACCGCTGGAGCCGGCGCCGCTCGGGGACGCGGTCGACGCCTGGGCGCGTTACTCGGCGAACAGCGCCGGATCGGTCAACACGGTGCGGCGCACGGGAGTCGGTGTCTACGAGGTGGTCCTGCCCGGTGTCGCCGGGACGCCCGATCACCTGAGCGTGACCGCCTACGGCGAGCCGACCGCGAGATGCTCGGTGGACGACCGGGCCGCGGGTTCCGGCGAGCGCGACGTGACCGCCACCGTCCGGTGTGTCGACGGGTCGGGCCGCCCGGTCGACAGCCACGCGAGCGTGGCCTACCTCAGCGCGGCGGGCCTGACCGGCTGACGCCCTTGGCCGGACGACGGGCGGACGCCCTTGGCCGGACGGCCGGCTGACGCCCCCCGGCCGGACCACCAGACACGGTCGATGCCCCCGACATCGCCCCCGTTCCCGCATCGGCGGTCCGGCCTACGCCAGATTGAAGACCGCTTCGGGTCGGCGAACCCCGTCTGTTGCCGGGATTCCGCAAGTCAATCCCTTAAATCCGTGCTCCATCCACCGCTGTCACCGTGCCTGGGCCGATCGGGCGGATCGGCAGGGTCAGACGGATCAGGTGGATCGGGTGGATCAGGAGAGGTGCATGCCGGAGATCGCCCGCGCGACCACGAGCCGCTGGATCTCCGACGTCCCCTCGAAGATGGTGTAGATCTTGGCGTCGCGGTACATGCGCTCCACCGGGTGCTCCCGGCTGTAGCCGGCGCCGCCGAGGATCTGCACCGCCTTCTCGGTCGCCCACACCGCGACCTCGCCGGCCTTGAGCTTCGACATCGAGCCCTCCCCGGCCTCGAAGCGCCGTTCGTTGCGGCCCATCCACGCGGCGCGCCAGATGAGCAGGCGGGCCGCGTCGATCTCCATCCGCAGGTCGGCCAGCGCGAACGCGACCGCCTGGTTGGTGATGATCGGACGTCCGAACTGCTCGCGGTGCCGGGCGTAGTCCAGCGCGTACTCGTAGGCGGCCCGGGCGATGCCCACCGCCTGCGCGCCGACCGTGGGCCGGGTCATCTCGAAGGTCTGCAGGGCGGCCTGCCCCGAGGAGCGGGAGCCCTCGCGGGCGCGGGCGAGCCGCTCGTCCAGCTTCTCCTTGCCGCCGAGCAGGCACCGGCCGGGTACCCGGACGTCGTCGAGGAAGACGTCGGCGGTGTGCGAGGCCCGCAGGCCGAGCTTCTTGATCTTCCTGTTGCCGGTAAGTCCCGGGGTGCCGGGCGGGACGACGAACGCGGCCTGGCCGCGGGCCCGCAGCGCCGGGTCGACCGAGGCGACGACCACGTGGACGTTCGCGATGCCGCCGTTCGTGATCCATGCCTTCTGGCCGTTGATCACCCATTCGTCCGTCGCCTCCTCGTAGCGGGCGCGGACCCGCATCGACGAGACGTCCGAGCCGGCCTCGGGCTCGGACACGCAGTACGCGGCCACCTTCGGGTCGGCGGCGTCACCGAAGCACTGGGGCACCCACTCGCCGAGCTGGTCGAACGTCCCGGCGGACGCGATCCCGGCGACCGCCAGCGACGTTCCCATGATCGACATGCCGATGCCGGCGTCGCCCCAGAACAGCTCCTCGGAGAGGATCGGCAGGCCCAGGCCGGTCTCCTCGGCCCACAGGGCGGCCAACGTGTCGAAGTTGTAGAGGCCGATCTTGGCAGCCTCCTGGATCACCGGCCAGGGAGTCTCCTCCCGCTCGTCCCACTCGGCCGCCGCAGGGCGGACGACGTCCGCGGCGAAGCCGTGCACCCACCGCCGGAGCTCGGTCTGCTCGTCGGTGAGATCAAGGCTGAAGCCGCTCATGGGTTCCTCTCGTGGCCCCGGTCGCCCGGGCCGGTACGCGTCGCGCCGATGAGTCCTACATTCTCCCTTGGCGACCTGTCCGCCGCCGCGTCAGGCGGTACCGGGTGGGCGAACAGGCGGTGACGAGAGCGAGGCGGGATCATGGGCGATCTGCCGGACGTCGAGACCAACGAGATCCAGGACGACAACGAGATCCAGGACGACCGTGCCGACTACGACGAGTTCGGGCTGCTCCACGAGAACGCGGAGGAACTGGGCATCCCCTACCAGGGCCGGCCGGAGGTCACCCGCGGCCACGTGGAGGTCGGACCCGGGCGGCGGCTGAGCCACATCCGGTGGGGGGCGGCCGACCCGGAGATCGTGTTCCTGCACGGCGGCGGCCAGAACGCCCACACCTGGGATTCGGTCGCCCTGGCCCTCGGCCGGCCCGCGATCGCCTTCGACCTGCCCGGTCACGGTCGCTCGTTCCGGCATCCGGAGCGGAACTACGGCCCGTGGGCGAACGGCGCGGCGGTGGCGACGGCGCTCGACGAGCTCGCCCCGAAGACGGCGGTCGTCGTCGGCATGTCCCTCGGGGGCGCCACCACCATCCACCTCGCCGCGACCCGGCCCGACCTGTGCCGGCGCGCGGTCATCGTGGACGTCACCCCCCAGTCGGCGGACCGGAGCCGGGCGATGGGCGTCGCGGACCGCGGCGCGGTGGCGCTGGTCGGCGGCCAGCCCACCTACGACTCGTTCGAGCAGATGGCCGACGCGGCCGTCCGGCTCAGCCCGAACCGGCCGGCCTCGGGCGTGCGCCGCGGCGTGCGGCACAACGCCTACCAGCGCGCCGACGGCCGGTGGGCGTGGCGTTACGACCTGGCCGGTCCCGGGCCGGCGGCGAGCGAGATGACCAGCATGGACCGCCTGTGGGAGGAGGTCGACACGATCACCGTCCCGCTGCTGCTCGTGCGCGGCGCGCTGTCCCGGTTCGTCCATGACGACGACGTCGAGCAGTTCCGGCGCCGGCTGCCCGCGCTGCGCACCGCGGTGGTGGACGGCGCCGGTCACGCGGTGCAGAGCGACCGCCCGCTCGAACTCGTCCGCCTGATCCGGGAGTTCGCCTTCGCGTAGCGCTCCGCCGATTTCGGCCGGGAGTGCGGGGGAGCGTCGCGGGTAGCCCAGTCCCATGGCTGGAACTGACACCGGCGCGATTGTGCGTGAGCTGCTCGCCCGGCACGGCCGCACGTACGCCGAGGAGATCGACGTCGACGTACCCGCCGACACGGCCGAGGCGATGTTCGGGCTGCTGGTGTTCGCGTTGCTCGCGAGCGCCCGCATCCGCACACCGACCGCGGTCGGCGCGTTCCGCGCGCTGCGTGAGCAGGGGTGGACGTCCGCGGCCGTGCTGGGCGAGGCGCCATGGGCGGACCGGACCCGCGTGCTCAACCGCAGCGGGTACGCCCGCTACGACGAGAGCACCTCGCGCACGCTCGGCGACGCCTGCGCCTATCTGCTCGACACCTACGACGGCGACATCCGGCGCCTGCGTGACGCGGCGGAGCACACCCCGGACCGCGAGCGGGCCCTGCTCCAGAAGATCAAGGGAATCGGGCCGGTCGGCGCGGACATCTTCCTGCGCGAGGCCCAGGCGGCCTGGGACGAGCTCGTGCCCTACGCGGACCGGCGGGCGCTCGCGGCCGCGGCCGAGCTGGGCCTGCCGACCGATCCCCGGGATCTGAGCGACCTCGTCGAACGGGAGGACGTCCCGCGCCTGATCGCGGCGCTGGTGCGCACCCGGCTCGAACACGACGCCGACGACGTGCGGCAGGGCGCCGCACCGGGCGGGTGACCGCTGCCCGACCGCCCGGACGTGGGGCGGGCCCGGCGACCGTCACGCCGCCCGCCGCCCGCGGGACGCCGGGCTGGACGTAGCCTGGGTGGTCGAGAAGTAGCCGTGGCCGGCGGAACGCCCGTCCGGAACACGCGGCAGGCCGACAGCGGGACACGTCGTGGTGTGCGCTCCGGCGGGCGGGATGATCCGAGTGTGGTGGGCTGTTGGGCGCCCGTGGCCGCGCGTCAGGATCCTCTCCCGACCCGTCTCCGCCACCCGACCTGAAGGGACATCCCGGTGCCGACGACACGTGACGCAGAGCTCGCCCGTGAGCAGGCCTACGTCGACACCCTCTACGGCCGGTTGGACGAGGTCCGGGAGACCACCAGGGGACAGCTCCGGCAGGTGCTGCTCGAGGCGGGCACCGGCACGCCACAGTCGATCGTGGAACGCGACGTGTTCGCCGCGACACATGCCGACCGGCTGGCCCGGCTCGACGCCGCCGAGGGGCGGCTGTGCTTCGGCGCGATGGACCACGCGGCCGGGGGGCGCACCTACATCGGCCGGATCGGGCTGTCCGACCAGGAGCAGGAGCCGATCCTGGTCGACTGGCGGGCGCCGGTGGCCACCGCGTTCTACCAGGCGACCATCGCCGATCCGCGGGGCCTGACCCGCCGCCGCCACCTGCGCACCCGCGGCCGGCGGGTCACCGGCATCGCCGACGACCCGCTCGACCCACGCGCCTACCTCGCGCGGGCCGGGGCCGACGACGGTGCCGCCGACGACGCCGCGGCCGCCGGGAACGCCGCGGCCGCCGGGAACGGTGCGGCCGCCGGGAACGGTGCGGCCGCCGGGAACGGTGCGGCCGCCGGGAACGGTGCGGCCGCCGAGAGCGGTGCGGCCGCCGAGGCCGGGCTCGGCGCGACCGGGGACACGATGCTCCTGGAGGCGCTGTCCGCCCCGCGTACGGGCCGGATGCACGACATCGTCTCGACGCTGCAGGCCGAGCAGGACCGGATCATCCGGGCGGCCGCGAACGCGGTGCTGGTGGTCGACGGCGGACCGGGGACCGGCAAGACCGCCGTCGCCCTGCACCGCGCCGCCTACCTGCTGTACACCCACCGTGACCGTCTCGTCCGGTCCGGGGTGCTCGTGGTCGGGCCCAGTCCGGTCTTCCTCCGCTACATCGAGCAGGTGCTGCCCTCGCTCGGCGAGACCGGGGTGATGTTCGCGACCCCGGGACGGCTCTTCCCCGGCGTGGACGCGACCGGCGAGGACCCGGTAGCCGCCGCGGCCCTCAAGGGCGACGGGCGGATGGCCGACGTCATCGCCGGCGCGGTCCGGGACCGCCAGCGGGCCCCGGGCCGTGGCGTGCGGATCCGCCACGACGAGCATGACCTGCACCTGGACCGGGACACCATCGTCCGGGCCCGGACCAGGGCCCGGCGCAGCCGCCGCCCGCACAACTCCGCGCGCCGCGTGTTCATCCGCGAGCTGCTCGGTGCGTTGACGAACCAGGTGGTCTCCCGGTTGCCCGGCGGGTTGTGGGAGCCCGAGGAACGCTCGGAGGTCACCTCCGGGCTGTGGGCGGACCCCGGTGTGCGTCGGGCCCTGAACGACCTGTGGCCGCTGCTCACCCCGGCCCGCCTGCTGGCCGACCTGTACGCCTCGCCGGACCTCCTCGCCCGGGCCGCCGGCACCCGGCTCACCGCGCAGGAACGCGCCCTGCTGCGGCGGGCCGGCCCGGTGGACGCGCCAGGGCGGCGCACCGCCGGAACCGGCCGGATCCACTGGACTCCGGCGGACGTCCCCCTGCTGGACGAGGCCGCCGAGCTGCTCGGCGACCCGGAGGAGGACGCCCGTCGCGACGAGGAGCGCCGCGCCGCGGCCGAGCGCGCGGCCGAGCGGGAGTACGCCCGCGGCGTGCTGGAGATGCTCGGCCTCGACGACCGGCTCGACGCCGACACGGTGGCCGAGCGCTGGACCGCGCCCCGGCAGCGCCGCGGCGCCGCGGAGTACGCGACCGGGGACCGGACCTGGACGTTCGGCCACCTCATCGTCGACGAGGCCCAGGAGGTCTCGCCCATGCTGTGGCGGCTGCTGTGGCGACGCTGCCCCGGGCGCACCGCGACGCTCGTCGGTGATCTCGCCCAGGCGGCCCGCCCGCGGCCGCCGGCGAGCTGGGGCGAGCTGCTGGGCCCGGCTGTCGGCGCCCGCTACACCGTCGAGCGGCTCAGCGTGAACTACCGGACCCCCAGCGAGATCATGGACGTCGCGGCCGACGTGCTGGCGGCGGCCGATCCCGAGGCCGCGCCGCCCCTGTCGGTCCGGTCCGCCGGCCGGCGCCCGGACGCCGTCCGGACGCCCGCCGCCGCCGAGGCGCTCGTGCGGGGCGTGGTCGACGAGTCCGTGCGGGCCGCGGGCGAGGCGGCCGGCGGGCGGGTCGCCGTGATCTGTCCGCCGGGGCGGACCGCGGCCATCCGCGCCGCCCTGCGCGCGGCCGCGCCCCAGCTCGCGCTGCCGCGCCAGCCCGACGACCTGGACGACCTGAACGCCCCCGCCGACCGGCCGACCGGGGGCCGGGAGCCGGCGGAGGCAGACCTGCTGCTCGACGCGCCCGTCGCCGTGCTCACCGTCGCGGAGTCCAAGGGCCTCGAGTTCGACGCGGTGGTCCTCGTCGAACCGGCCGAGATCCTGGCCGGCCCGACCCGGGGCCTGGCCGATCTCTACGTGGCGTTGACCCGGGCCACCCGTGTGCTCACCGTGGTGCACACCGGGGAGCTTCCCGGGGTCCTGCGCCGGATGCCGGCCCGCGCCGGCGGGCCGGGGGCCGACGCCGAGCTCGGTGAGCCGGGGGCCGACGCCGAGCTCGGTGACCCGGTGGCCGGCGGCCGGCAGCTCAACCTGCTCTGGTGACCTCTCGGCGGAGCTGCCGGTGGTACAGACGGGCGTAGGCGCCGTCGGCCTTGATCAGTTCGGCGTGGGTGCCGTGCTCGACCACGGAGCCCTCGCCCATCACGTAGATGCGGTCGGCGTCGACGATCGTGGACAGCCGGTGCGCGATGACGAGGCGGGTCCGCCCCGCTCCGAGGCGGGTCAGCGCCTCCTGGACGGTGTGCTCGGTCGCCGCGTCGAGCTGGGAGGTCGCCTCGTCGAGGATGAGCACCGGCGGGTCGGCGATCAGGACCCGGGCGAGCGCGAGGCGCTGGCGCTCCCCGCCCGAGAGCTGGTAGCCCCGGGCACCCACCTTCGTTCGGATGCCTCTGGGTAGGCGCTCCAGCATCGGACCGAGGCCCGCGTCGACCACCGCCGCGGTGATCGCCTCGTCGGTGGCGTCGAGCCGCCCATAGCGGACGTTCGCGGCGATCGTGTCGTTGAACAGGTGGGGATCCTGCGGGACGACGCCGATCGTCGCCCGTAGGGCGCTCCAGGTGAGGTCCGCGAAGTCCGTGCCGTCGAGCAGGAGGCGGCCGCGGTCGGGGCGGTGCACCCCGGACAGGAGATAGCCGAGCGTCGTCTTGCCCGCGCCGCTCGCGCCGACGATCGCCGTCTTCTCGCCGGCCCCCGCGGTGAGCTGGACGTCGCGCAGCGCCCAGTGCTCGGTTGGACCGGGGCCGCCGGCCGGGGTGGCCTCGCCCGAGGTCGCCCGCCGGGATTCCTGCTCCTCGTCCTCCTCCTCGTCGTCCGCGACGTACCACCAGCGGCGGCGTACGTCCCGGCCGGCCGAGGACCAGGCGTTCTGCCGGCTGCCGGCATAACGGAACCAGACAGCGTCCACCACGATCTCGGGCGCGCTGGCCGCCCCCGGTGTCGTGGCGCTTCCCGCGCCCGCGCCCGGCCCGGTGGCCTCCCGGGGAGCCGGAACCCCGACCGGCCCGGCGCCCGGTCGCGCCGCCTCGGGCGCCCCGGTGGTGGTGGTGGGGAGGTCCCGCGGGTCGGGCACCAGGTCGAGCAGCCCGAAGATCCGGTCGAAGGCGACACCCGCCTCGATCAGGTCGGCCCGGCTCTCGGCCAGGCCGGTGACCGGGCGGTAGGCGAAAAGGAGCGCGCTCGCGAACGCGACCAGTGTGCCGACGGTCGCGCGCTGGGTGCTGACGAGCCAGATCCCGACGCTCATCACGGCGACGATGGCGAGCGCGGCACCAGCCGACGACATGAGCTGCGCCAGCGCGGAGACCCTGATCCGTTTCAGGGAGATCCGGCGGGTCTGGTCGGCGATCGTGGCCAGCCGGCCGGACTCGTGCAGGCTGCGCCCGAACAGCCGCACGTGCAGGGCTCCCGAGACACTCGTCGTGTCGGTGATCAGGGCGAAGTGCGCCGAGCGCAGTTTGATGTGCTCCCTGGTCAGCTCCCGGCCCCGGCGCCGGCCCAGCGTCATCAGGCCGAAGACCAGCGGAGACAGGAGGACGGCGACCAGCGCGAGCCGCCAGTCCAGCAGGACGACGCTCACCACGCCCACCACCGCGGTGACCCCGGCGCTGATCGCGCGCGGCACGGACAGTGACACCGCGCTGCGGACCTCGGCGATGTCCCCACCGAACAGGGTCAGGACGTCGCCGTGCCGCTGGCCGGGGAAGAACGAGAACGGCAGGCGGAGCAGCTGGTCGTGGATCGCGACCGTCGCCCGCATGTGCACCCGTTCACCGACACCCGAACCGACGAGGGTCGAGACGGCACCCAGCATCGCCTGGAGGAGGAAGGCGGCCAGCAGCAGCGCCACCTGGCCGATCAGCGCGGCCCTGTCCTGGGGGGCGGACCGGTCGATCAGCCCGTCGTCGACGACCGCGCGCAGCACGAAGGGCGTGACGGCCACGGACACGGCGCCGACGAGATCCAGCGCGACGATGGCCAGCAGCCGCCCGCCCTGGTCGTCGAAGAAGCGGACCCCGCGCCGCGCGGTCCGACTCGCGGTGAGGCGGGCGAGCAGGAGCGCCATGAGAGTGGGAACCAGCGGGGCGCCGCGATCCGCCCCGCGGCGGTCTTCGGACGACATGTGCACCTCCCGCGGACATCCGATAATCGCCTGGCCGAGTCGGCGAGATCCTGACTTCTGGCGGTGAGTCGGGGCCTCGCCGGCCGCCGCCGGCACTCGCGGTGCCGGCACTCGGCGATCGTCTCCCAGACCTACGACAGATCCCGGCCCACCGCCGGGACGACAACACGCGGACACGCGCCGTCCGCGCGGCACCGATCGAAGGAGGCGGCCGGGGGCGGGGACGATCTGGGCGTACAGGGGATAGAGCAACCGAGGGCCGGGGCGCCCCGACTCTCGGGCCGGCTCTCGACACGGGTGCGGGTGCGGTGCGGACGGGAGGCACGATGCGCGACGGCGCGGCGGGGCAGGGCCAGGCCGGGGCGGAGGTCCGGGACCTGGTGGCGCGACTGCGGGCGGCCACGGGCTCCGCGGCGGCCAGCCCGGCGCGCGGCGCCGCGCGTGGCCTGACGCCGGTGGTCGACCACTCGGCGCGGCGGCGCGCCGAGTACTCCTCGGACGCCTCCAACTACCGGGTCACGCCCGAGATCGTCGTCCTGCCACGCGACGTCGACGAGGTCCTCGCCGTCGCCGCGGTCTGCCGGGAGACGGGCACCGCGCTCACGGTGCGCGGCGCGGGGACGTCCATCGCCGGCAACGCGGTCGGCCCCGGGGTCGTCATGGACCTCAGCCGGCATCTCACCGCGACCCCGACCATCGACCCGGACTCCAGAACGGCCCAGGTCGCCCCCGGCCTGATCCTGGACGACCTGCAGGCCGCCGCCCGCCCGCACCGGCTGAGGTTCGGCCCCGACCCGTCCACCCACGGGCGCGCCACCCTGGGCGGCATGATCGGGAACAACGCCTGCGGAGCGCGCGCGGTGGCCTACGGGCGGACCGCCGACAACGTCGTCTCCCTCGACGTCGTCGACGGCACGGGCCGCCGCTTCACCGCCGCCGCGGCGGCGACCGGATCACCCCGGCCCGGATCACCCCAGCCCGGCACGGGGCCGGTGGTGCCGGGCCTGGACGCCTTCGTCCAGGCCAACCTCGCGGTGCTCCGGACCGAGTTGGGGCGGTTCGATCGGCAGATCTCGGGCTACTCGCTGGAACACCTGCTGCCCGAGCGCGGCGCCCATCTCGGGCGTGCTCTCGTCGGCACCGAGGGCACCTGCGCCGTCGTGCTCGGCGCGACGGTCCGGCTCGTCGAGGTACCGCCGGCGACCGCGCTCGTGGTGCTCGGCTACCCGGACATGGCGACCGCCGCCGACGCCGTCCCCGGGCTGCTCGGCCACCGCCCGCTCGCCCTCGAGGGCATGGACGCCCGCCTCGTCGACGGGGTGCGCCGGCACCGGGGGAGCAGCGCCGTCCCCACCCTGCCCGACGGCGGGGGCTGGCTGTTCGTCGAGGTCGGCGGGGTGACCGGGCCGGCGGCCGCGGCCGCGGCGGCGGCGGTCGTGGCCGACGCGGGCGCGGCGGCGTCCATGGTGCTGCCGGCCGGGTCCGCGGCGGCGGCGCTCTGGCGGCTGCGGGAGGACGGCGCGGGCCTGGCGGGGCGCACCCCGGACGGCGCCCCGGCCTGGCCGGGCTGGGAGGACGCCGCCGTCCCGCCCGCGAACCTCGGCGGGTACCTGCGTGAGTTCGGCAGGCTGATGCTGGCCCACCGGCTGGACGGCGTCGCCTACGGTCATTTCGGCGACGGCTGCGTGCACGTGCGGATCGACTTCCCGCTCGCCGAGCACCCCGGCCGGCTACGGACCTTCCTCACCGAGGCGGCGCACCTGGTCGTCGCGCACGGCGGTTCGCTGACCGGCGAGCACGGGGACGGGCGGGCCCGCGGCGAGCTGCTCCCGATCATGTACTCGCCGGACGCCCTGGCGGCCTTCGCCGCCTTCAAGTACATCTTCGACCCGGACGACCTGATGAACCCCGGGGTCGTCGTGCGCCCGCGGCCGCTCGACGCCGACCTGCGCCGCCCGCGGGCCCGGCCGCTGCCGCGGGTGGCGGGGGGCTTCGCGCTCACCGCGGACGCGGGGGACCTCACCCAGGCCGTGCACCGCTGCGTCGGGCTGGCGAAGTGCCGAGCGGACACGTCGGCGTCCGGGGGCTTCATGTGCCCGTCCTACCTGGCCACCCGGGACGAGAAGGACAGCACCCGGGGCCGTGCCCGGGTGCTGCAGGAGCTCGCCGCCGGCGGCCCCGCCCGCCCGGCCGCCGGCCCGGCCACCCTCGACCTCGACCCCGCGACCACCCACGCGACCGCGACCGCGACCGCGACCGCGACCGCGACCGCGACCGCGCCCGCGCCCGCGCGGCGGGAGTGGCGCGACCCGGCGGTCCGCGAGTCGCTCGACCTCTGCCTGTCGTGCCGTGCCTGCGCCCGGGACTGCCCGGCCGGTGTCGACGTCGCCCGGTACAAGTCCGAGGTACTGCACCGGGCCTACCGCCGCCGCCCCCGCCCGGCGGCGCACTACGCCCTCGGCTGGCTGCCCCGGTGGACGCGTCTCGCCGGGCGGGCGCCCCGGGTGGTCAACGCGGCGCTGCGCACCGGCGCGATCCGCCGTCCACTGTTCCGGCTCGGCGGCCTGGACGCCCGCCGCGGCGCGCCGGAGTTCGCCACCGAGCCGTTCCGTCGCTGGTGGCGGCGAACCAGCCGGGACACGGCGTTCGCCGGCGCCGGCGAACGGACGAACCCCCCGGTGCTGCTGTGGGTCGACACCTTCACCGACGCGTTCACCCCCGGCGCCGCGCGGGCGGCGGTGGAGGTGCTCGCGGCCGCCGGCCACCGGGTGCTGGTCCCGCCCGGTCGGCCCGCCTGCTGCGGCCTCACCTGGATCACCACCGGCCAGCTGGACGGGGCGCGCCGCCGCCTGCGCCGGACCCTCGACCAGCTCACCCCCTACGCGCTCAGCGGGATCCCGATCGTGGGGCTGGAACCGTCGTGTACGGCCGTGCTGCGCGACGATCTCGTCGAGCTGTTCCCCGGAGACCACCGGGCCGAGGCCCTCGCTGCGGGCGTGCGGACGCTCGCCGAGTTCCTGACCGACGACGGCCCGCCGACCACCGGGGGCGGTCCCGAACGGCGCCCGGCGGGTGGGCGGCGGGTCCCGCGGCTCGACGGCGTGCGGGTGCTCGCCCAGCCGCACTGCCACCAGCACGCGGTCATGGGCTTCGAGACCGACAGCGCGCTGCTGCGGGCGGCCGGCGCGCAGGTTGAGACGCTGGCGGGATGCTGTGGCCTGGCCGGTGACTTCGGGATGCGACGTGGGCACCACGATGTCTCGGTCGCCGTGGCCGAGCGGGCGCTGCTGCCCGCCCTGCGCGCGGCGGACGAGGACACGGTGCTGCTCGCGGACGGTTTCTCGTGCCGCACCCAGGCCGCCCAGCTCGGCGGCCGGACGGCTTATCACCTCGCCGAGCTACTTGCCAAAAAGTTGCGTCCCGGCTGACCCAACGGTCGAATTTCACAGAAACAACGGATAGCTGTGGCGCGGTGACCCTCCTGGGTCACTGTGGTGCTGTGCGCATCTCACCGGTCACGGTAGCGGCAGGCGAATCGTCCGCCGCCGTGCGCCGTCGGTGTGCCCGGCGCCGGCCCCGTGCGGCGAGCCGGCAGGGGACGCGCCGGTGCCCGCGCCTGCCGACCCGCCTCCGGACCCTGCCGACCGTGCTCGCGGCGCTGCTCGTGGCCGCCGGGTGCGTCTCGTGTGTGTCCTGGAACGGCTCGTCCGATTCCGCCGACCCGCACGGTTCGGGTGCCGGGTGCCCGGCCGTGCCGGGAGTCACGGCGGACGAGGTCCGGCTCGGTCTGCTGTTCCCCAACACCGGCAACGCGGCGTCGCTGTTCGACCCGTTCCGGGCCGGTGTCGACGCCCGCCTCGGGGCGGTGAACGAAGCCGGCGGTGTGCACGGGCGGCGTGTCGAGTACACGTGGCGCGACGACGAGTCCCAGCCCGGCGTGAACGAGACCGCGGCCCGCATGCTCGTCGACCAGTACCAGGTGTTCGGGATCGTCGAGTCCACCTCGGCGGCGTCCGGCTCGGCGGAGTTCCTGCACGGCCGCGGCATTCCGGTGACCGGAACCTCGCTGGAGGCCTCCTGGACCACCTTCGACAACATGTTCAGCTATTCGAACATGATCGCGGACGGGGTCTCGGTGTCCACCTGGGGTGACTTCGTCGCCGAGCACGGAGGGACCACGGCGCTGATCGCCACCTCGAGCCTCTCGGCCGCCTCCGGTGCCTTCGGCGCGGAGCTGGCGGCCAGCCTGGAGGCCGCCGGGGTGCGGGTCGTCGGCACGGTCGACGCGACCGGGCCGATCAACTTCGCCGACGTCGGCGCCCAGGTGCGTGACAGCGGTGCCGACACGCTCGTCGGGGCGGTCACGGGGGCCGCGTTCGGCCAGGTCGTGCTGGGCGCCCGGGCCGCCGAAGCCAACCTGCGGGTGATCCTCTCGCCCTCCGGATACGACCAGAGCCTGCTGGACGTCTTCGGCCGGGTGCTGAGCGGCGTCTACATCTTCGTCGACTACCAGCCGTTCGAGCTCGACGCGCCGGGGCACCGCGCCTTCCTCGACGCGATGACGCGGTACGCCCCGTACCTGCAGCCGCCGAACAAGCAGGCCGCGCTCTCCGGCTGGATCTCGGCCGACATGTTCCTGCGCGGTCTGACCGAGGCCGGTGCGTGCCCCACCCGGGAGCGCTTCATCGAGGGGCTGCGCGCCGTCCGCGACTATGCCGCCGACGGGCTCCTGCCGGCGCCCATCGACTTCACGGCCTCCTTCGGTCAGCTCGGCCGGTGCTACACCTTCCTTCAGGTGGCGCCCGACGCGAGCCGTTTCGACGTGCTCCGGCCGGCCCCGCGCTGCGGCCGGCTCGAGGGCTGACCCACAGGCTGACCCGGGGCCCGGCCAGCGGTGCCCGAGTCCGTATCCCGACAGCCAGCCCGCTGGCGGCCGACCGTTGCGAAAGAGTCCGGGTGGCGAGTAAACAAGGGACGTGTGACGGGCCGCCCTGGGACCTTGGGCCTGGGACCAATGTCCTAAGTGACGGGACCACACCTGTCCGTCATTGCTGATGTGTGGTCGGCAGTGGAAAGATCTCCCTGTCGCCCGGGGACCCCCCGACCCCGGGCGACGTCCCGCCCCGTCCACGCCGCCATCCGCCGCTCGGCACGAGGGAGGAAACGTGCAGAGCCCCGGCCTCGGCCCCGCGTCCATCGGCACCGCGTCCATCGGTACGACGCCCAACGACACCGAGCCCATCGGCGCCGCGTCCGACGACATCGGACCCGACGGCCCCGCGCCCCGCTCCCTCCGGGTGGCCGCGTACGCGGTCTGTGTCCGTGACGGCGACCTCCTGCTCGCGCGCTTCAGCCCCGGTGACCCGGCGGGGGTCAGGTGGACGCTCCCGGGCGGCGGCCTGGACCACGGTGAGCACCCCGAGCAGGGCGCGATCCGCGAGGTCCGGGAAGAGACCGGGTACGACGTGGAGCTCACCGGCCTGCTCGGCATCGACTCGATCCACTACCAGCAGCGGGACGGCACCGACTTCCACGGCCTGCGCGTGCTGTACTCGGCGCGGGTCGTCGGCGGCGCGCTGTGCCACGAGATCGGCGGATCCACCGACCTGGCCGCCTGGATCCCGCTGGACAGCGTGCCGGAGCTCGACCGGATCGGGCTCGTCGACATCGCCCTCGACCTCGCCCGGGCGGCCGGCGGCCGATCCCGGTAGCGGACGTCGGCCGACGCGATTCGTGGTAAGAGTCTTCAGTGGGCATTGTGTCACCGGGCTTCCAGGGCAGACCGCGGTCCGCCGGGTCGGACCTACCCCCGGGGCAGTACCGCACCGAGGACTTCCCCGTCCTCTCCGCCGGTCCCACCCCGCGGGTCCCGCTGGAGACCTGGGAGTTCACGATCACGACCGAGGCCGGCGTCGAGCACCGCTGGGACTGGCCGGCCTTCCGCGCGCTGCCCGGCGAGTCGCCGACAGTGGACATCCACTGTGTGACCCAGTGGTCGAAGTTCGGCACCCGCTGGGAGGGGGTCAGCCTCGACCTCCTGCTCGGTGAGGTCGACACCGCCGCCGAGTACGCGCTGGTGCACTCCTACGGCGGCTACACCACCAACCTCCCGCTCACCGATCTCCTCGACGGCCAGGCCTGGGTGGCGCACCGCTACGACGGGGCCGCCCTGGAGCCCGAGCACGGGGGTCCGGCCCGCCTTCTCGTCCCGCACCTGTACTTCTGGAAGTCGGCCAAATGGGTGCGCGGCATCCGCCTCCTCGAACGGGACGAGAAGGGGTTCTGGGAGGCCGGCGGCTATCACGACCGGGGTGATCCGTGGCTGGAGCAGCGATACCAGGGCGACTGAGGGAACGCCTCGCCTGGCGCGTCGCCCGCCTCGCCGAGGTCCGGGACGAGACGCCGAGCGCGCGTACCCTCGTCCTCGACGTCCCCGGCTGGCCCGGGCACCTGGCCGGCCAGCGGGTGGACGTCCGCCTCACCGCCGCCGACGGTTACAGCACCCGCCGCAGCTACTCGCTCGCGGCACCGGCGGCGGGTGAGCGGGTCGAGCTGACGGTCCAGCGGGTGCCGGGCGGCGAGGTCTCCCCGTACCTGACGGAGATCTTCTCGGTCGGCGACCCGGTGGAGCTGCGCGGGCCGATCGGCGGCTGGTTCGTCTGGCGCCCCGCCGACGCCGAGCCGGTGCTGCTGGTCGCCGGCGGATCGGGCATCGTCCCGCTGATGGCGATGGTGCGCGCCCGGCGGTCGGCCGGGAGCCGAGTGCCGTTCCGCCTGATCTGCTCGGCGCGTTCCCCGGCCGACCTCTACTACGCGGACGAGCTGCGCGAGGCCGCCCGCACCGACCCCGGCCTGGACGTCACCCGCTTCTACACCCGGGTCGCCCCGGAGCACTGGACGTCGCCGCCGCGCCGGCTGCGCCCCGCCGACCTGGCCGAGGCCGGCTGGCCGCCCGACTTCGCGCCGACCTGCTACGTCTGCGGCCCGACCGGCTTCGTCGAGGCCGTCGCGGACGCGCTGGTCGAGATCGGCCACGATCCCGGGCGCATCCGCACCGAACGCTTCGGCCCGAGCGGTTCGAGCGGTTCGAGTCATCCCGCCGGCACCGCCTGACCTACGCCGGCCCGTCCGGACTTCGAACGTCCGCCCGGTCGGACGTGAGCCCGGTCGGACCGGGCGATATCAGTCCGATGGAGACGGAGCCGCCGTCGTCGCCAGTCGAGCGAATCGAGCGAATCGAGCGGGAACGGGATGTAGCCGGTACCGCTCTTCACCGAGACGAACCCCGGCGTCGGGTAACGCTCGCGGACGCGGCCCAGGATCAGTTCCGAGACGCAGCGGGTGTCCGCCCGCGATTCGCCCTCCACCGGACGCTCCTTCTCCCCTTCGGATTCTTTTCTCCGAACCCGGGGCATCATTCTGTGACACTGGTGAGTGCTCCTGAAACCCGTGGCACGGCGTGCGGGCGAGTGGAGATTCTCCCATGTTTCCAGGCATTCCCGGTCTCTCGGATGCGCCCATCCATCGATCCTGGGCGTCGGAGTTTTTTGGCTGTTACTGTCATTTTCAGTGTCAACCGGCCGGCGGGCTCGGTTGAGGGGCGGCGACCGGGCGACCCGGTCAGGCGAGAGGATGTCGATGGGCATGGGGCAGTCGAACCGGCGTCAGCACTCGGACGAGACGTACCGCGTCGTCCAGTGGGCGGCGGGGCGGATGGGGAAGAAGGCCATCCGCGACGTGGTCGAGCACCCGCGCTTAGAGCTGGTGGGGCTCTACGTGTACTCGGACGGCAAGGTGGGCCAGGACGCCGGCGTCCTGGCCGGGATCGACCCGGTCGGCGTCCTCGCGACCCAGGACATCGACGAGATCGTGGCGCTCCAGCCCGACTGCGTGCTGTACATGCGGGAGGGCTTCGACCTCGACGACCTGACGCGGCTGCTCAGCTCCGGCATCAACGTCATCACCACGCGTAGTGAGTTCTTCTACGCCTCGACGATGGACCCAACCATCCGTGCCCGCGTCGAGGAGGCGTGCCGGCAGGGCGGAACATCGATTCACGCCACGGGCAGCAGTCCGGGCTACAGCACCACCACGATGCCGCTGACGCTCCTCTACCCCATGCGGCGCCTGGACGAGCTGACCATCGACGAGTACGCCGACATCCCGGCCTCGGTGGGGCCCGACATGATCAGGTTGATGGGGTTCGGCACGTCGGTCGTCACCACCGAGGTGCCCGCCGAGCGGATGGGAACCGCCTTCGTGGGCTACCAGCAGTCACTCGCCGCTCTCGCCGACGCGATCGGGCTGCCGCTCGACGGCTTCGAGGTGCGAGCCGAGGTCGCCCGCGCCACCGAGCCCCACACCCTCTCGGACGGCTACGTCATCGAGAAGGGCACCATGGCCGCCCAGCGGGTCACCGTCGCGGGCATGCGCGACGGCAGGCCGTTCATGACCTTCCGGGCGCACTGGTTCTGCACCCAGCATCTTGACCAGGGCTGGAACATGGGCGGCGAGGGCTGGCTGTTCACCACCAGGGGCGACGCGCCCATGCGGGTCCGGGTCACCTACGGGACGACCGGCGAGGGGTACTCCGAGCAGCTGGCCGGCTACACCGCGACTCCGGCCGTGAACACGATCCCCTACATCGTCGACGCGGAACCCGGCATCCGCACGATCTTCGACCTCCCGCCTGTCGTCCCCGTCCTGGGGGCGGAGTAGGCCGGCATCCGGGCCGCCAGGCCGGGCCGAGGCGCGAGGTGAGTGTGGGAGCGCCCGGGAGCGGGCGTTCCCACCGCGGTCAGGACAGCTTGACCCAGTAACCGCCGCACACCCTGAGGTAGGGGACGTTCCTGACGACCTGACGAACTCGGCCGAGCCAGATCTCGGTCGTTGTCACCGTCTTGTAGAGCGCGGAGATGGGCGCCGAACCCGTCACGAGCACTCCATTGGCGTTGTAGACACCGCGGTAGACGCCGTCGAACCAGAAGTTGACATATGTCACGCCGCCGGAGATTGTTCCGCGGAACTGCGCGGAATGCCGGCGGTCGACTCCCAGGTACAAGGCGTTCGAGGAAACCGGCAGTTGGCGGTCCACGCAGGTGGCCGCATGCGCGGTCCCCTGTTCGAAACCGACGACAGCCACCGCCGTGACGACGGCGAGAACCATGGCCACCAGATTTCTGGGCAGCCTTCGAAGAACAAACATGAATTTACCCCCGACTGCACGTCTCGCGCGAGACGCCCCCTTGCGGGCACTTCGGCCCGGAAAAGGGACTATAGCACCGGCGGAACTGTGTCATAGGTGGGTGTCTCTCCCGGTGGCTGTCGTTCATGCGTCGTCACGGTGTCCGCTTCGTTCTGTAGACAGGTGGCGTGGAACCGGACCTGCCGACCTCGCTGCCCGCCCAGCTGTACCTCCTCGCCTACAACCTCGAGAAGGACCGGATGTACCCGAACCGGCGCCTCGGCCGGGCGCTGCGAGCCGCCGCCCTCACCGAGCTGTGGGCGGGCGGCTGGCTCGCCGACGATCACGGCCTGGTCCGGCTGGCCGCCGGGCCGACCCCCGCCGCCGGGCCGGGTGGCTCCGGGCCGGGCGGCGGGTCCGGCCGGGTGGCGCCGACGCCGCGTGGCGGGGTGGGGCGGGCCGATCCGGTGGTCGCGGCGGTGTACCGGCAGATCACCGCCGCGGATGCGCCGCACACCTGGGCGGCCTGGATCGACCTCGACCACCGGGCGGCCGTGGTCGAGACCCGCGACGATCTGGAGGCGGCCCGGTGGGTGCGGGTCGCCCGTGGGCAGGTCCTCGTCGTGATCCCGACAACCGCCGTCGCGCTGCTCGAACGGCCCAGGGTCCGGGAGCTCAACCGGGCGGCCGGCCGGGTCCTGCGGGGCGAGGTCGAGCCCGGGGACGCCGCGCCGGATCTCGTCGCGCTGGTGGCCCTCGCCGCCGCCGGACAGGTGATCACCCTGGTGAGCGCTGGCGAACGCAGGGCGTTCCCCGACCGGCTGGCGGACCTCGTCACCCGGACCGGCCCCGCCGCCACCGCGCTCGCGGGCCGCCGCGAGTCCCCCAAGGTGTGAGACAGCGCGTCCGAGTTGGGCGTGACCAGGTGTTTCCTGGTGAGATGGGCGGTGACGGCCGCGGTCGGCACGGACGGTCCCGGGGCGGTCGGAACAACGAGGAGTGCGACATGTCCGTCCTGCAGTGCGGGTCCGGAGAGGTCCCGGGGGAGCACTACCTGCCCTCGTCGCCCAAGACGGTCACCTGGGGCCGGCTGCCCAGCGCGGCGACCGACCCGGTGCTGGAGGTGGCGGCGGGCGCCACCGTGACCATCGACACCGTCTCGCACGAGGGTCTCATGGAGGACCAGGGCCGCGACCCGGTCGCCTTCTGGGCGGAGCACGCCGTCCCGGCGGAGTCGGTTCTGCTCGACGCGATCGACATCGCCCGGGACGTCTCCCACTACCGCGGGCTCGACGGCCCGCACCTGGTCACCGGTCCGGTGCGGGTGGACGGCGCGCGGCCCGGCGACATCCTCAAGGTGGAGTTCCTCGAGCTGCGCCCGCGGGTGCCCTACGGGCTGGTCTCCAGCCGGCACGGCCGGGGCGCGCTGCCCGGTGAGCTTCCGGTCGGCCCCGACGGCGCGCTCGCCGACCGCTACAGCCAGTTCTGCGCGGTGGACGTCGCCGCCGGGCGGGCCGTGATGCGCTACGGCGAGGACCGGCAGATCGGCTTCCCGATCGCGCCGTTCATGGGCCTCACCGGCATCACCCCGGCCGGGGACAAGGCCCTCAACACGATCCCGCCCGGCGCGTTCGGCGGGAACCTCGACGTCCGCGACCTCGTCGCCGGGGCGGTGCTCTACCTGCCGGTGCAGATCCCCGGCGCGGGCTTCTACACCGGTGATCCGCATCTGGCCCAGGGCCACGGCGAGGTGTCGCTGACCGCCCTGGAGGCCTCGCTGCGCACGACCGTCCGGCTCACCCCGCTTCCGGCCGCCGCGGCGCTGCCCTTCGGCGCGGGTTCCGGCGGCCCCTTCGGTGAGACGCCGGAGCACTGGATCGCCATCGGCCTGCACAACGATCTCGACGAGGCCATGCGGCTGGCCGTCCGGGAGGCGCTGCGGGTGCTGCGCCAGGTCCGGGACGTCCCGGTGATGGTCGCCTACAGCTATCTCTCGGCCGCCGCCGACTTCGTGGTCAGTCAGGTCGTCGACGACGTGAAGGGTGTGCACTGCCTGATCCGCAAGCGGGACTTCCCGGCCTGGTAGCCGCGGCGCGGCCGTCAGACCTGGAGACGGTCGGCCAGCAGGCCGCGGTGGTGCACCGGGTCACCGAAGAGCAGCTCGGAGGTCTTCGCGCGTTTGAAGTGCAGGTGCGCGGAGTGCTCCCAGGTGAAGCCGATCCCGCCGTGGATCTGGATGTTGTCCGCCGCCGCGGCGAAGTACGCCTCCCCGACGTACGCCTTCGCCATGGAGGCGGCGCGGGCCAGCCGGTCGGTGTTCCCGGCGGCGGCGACCTGTGCCGCGTGGTAGGAGACCGACTTCGAGCCCTCGACCGCGACCAGCATGTCGGCGCACTTGTGCTTCACGGCCTGGAACGAGCCGATCGGACGGCCGAACTGCAGGCGGTCCTTCGCGTGCCGCACCGCCTGTTCGAGGACGGCCCGGGCGCCGCCGGTGCTCTCGTTCGCCAGCGCGACGCAGGCGAGCCGGAGCACCTGGTCGATCACCGGTCCGGCCTCACCCTCGGCGCCGATCAGCCGGGCCGGGGTGTCGCTGAACGTGAGATCGGCCTGTTTGCGGGTCAGGTCCATCACCGGCAACCGGGACCGGGTAAGGCCCGCCGCGTCGCCGGGGACGGCGAACAGGGAGAGCCCACCCTCGGCCCACGCCGTGACCAGGATGAGATCGGCCAGCGCTCCGTCCAGGACGAAATGCCGGGTGCCGCGCAGCGTGTACCCGCCGGCGCCGCGGGACGCGAGCAGCCCGGGACTGGTGGGCTCCGTCCGGCCGGTGGGGCCGGCGAGCCCCAGGGTCCCGATGGCCGTCCCGCTCACGAGACCGGGGAGCAGTTCCTTACGGGCCAGGGCGTCGTCCACCGCGAGCAGCGCGCCGGTGGCGAGCACGGCGGAGGAGAGGAAGGGCGCGCACAGCAGCCGGGCGCCCATCTCCTCCAGCACGATGCCGAGCTCCACGTACCCGAAGCCGGAGCCGCCGTACTCCTCGGGGACGTGCAGCCCCTGCAGCCCGAGCTGGGTGGCCATCTGCCGCCAGACGGCCGGGTCGTACCCGTCGTCGGACTCCATCAGGCGGCGCACCTCCGACTCGGGGGAGGCGTGCTCGAGGAACGACCGCACCGTGCGGCGCAGCTCTTCCTGTTCGTCGGAGAACACCAGGCTCACGGAGCTCCTCTCGGCGACGGGCGGTCAGCGCGGTATGTCACGCCAGGACACATCCTTGTCGACGCGGATGTCGCCGGGCAGGCCGAGTACCCGCTCGCCGAGTATGTTGCGCAGGATCTCCGACGTCCCGCCTTCGATCGTGTTGGCGCGTGATCTCAGGAACGCGGCCGCGGTGTCGCGGGGGCCGTCGCCGCCGAGGGGCAGGCCCGGGCGGGTCACCCGGTAGTCCGGGATGATGGTGCCCGCCGGGCCCAGCAGGTCCACCAGGTACGCCGCCGCGCGGCGGCTGTGCTCGGCGCCGGCCAGTTTGAGCACCGAGCCCTCGGGCCCGGGCCGGCCGCTGTTCCCGCCGGCCGCCGCGCGCGACGCGGTCAGCGCGTTGACGTTCGCCTCGATCCACAGCCGGACGGCCTGGTCGCGGCGCACCGGGTTCCCGTCGCCGCGGTCGGCGGCCTCCCGGTAGGCGGCGAGGACCGTGGCGCCCGGGTCGGCGCCGCCGCTGCCGCTGAGCCCCCCGCCGAGGGAGACCCGCTCGTTCATCAGCGTGGTGGTGGCGACCCGCCAGCCCGCGCCCACCGGGCCGAGGCGGTCGGTGTCCGGGATGTGGGCCGCGGTGAAGAAGACCTCGTTGAACTCGGCCTCGCCGGTCAGCTGCCGCAGCGGGCGCACCTCGACCCCGGGCGCGCTCAGATCCACCACGAAGGCGGTCAGCCCGGCGTGCTTGGGCACGTCCGGATCGGTGCGGGCGATCAGCAGGCCCCGGCGGGCGAGGTGCGCGTAGGACGTCCACACCTTCTGCCCGTCAATGATCCACCCGTCGCCGTCGCGGCGGGCCCGGGTGGCGAGGCCGGCGACGTCCGAGCCGGCGCCGGGCTCGCTGAACAGCTGGCTCCAGACCTCGGTGCCGGCGAACAGCGGGCGCAGGTAGGCCGCGCGCTGTTCGGATGTGCCGTGGGTGAGCAGGGTCGGCCCGGTCATGCCGATGCCGATCGGGTTGTACCGGAACGGCGCCGGCGCGCCCGCGGCGGCGAGCCGCCGCTCGACCAGGGGTTGCAGAGCCGGGTCGGCGCCGAGGCCGCCGTCGGCCGGCCCGGCCCAGACCCAGGCGAGCCCGGTGTCGAAGCGCGCGCCGAGGAACTCGTGCGGGTCCGTCGCGGCCGGTGGGTGGCTGCTCAGCAGGTCGTCGACGAGGGCGGTCAGCCCCGCGGCGGTAATGGTCCGGGACATCTCACACTCCTCTCGCCAGCCGGAACGTAACCGACTCCGCCGGATGCGGCAATCGGATGTCATCTGGACAGTGAATCCGGTGGCGGTGCGGCGGCGGAAATAGTCGAACGAGTGCGTGCATCGCTTCGGCCGGACATGCGTGGTCACCTTCTCCGTTTCTGTGACTACGCTGTGTAGCTATCGGCTCGTTCCGGGTGCCGTCGGCCTCCCGACCGCGGTGCCCCCGCCGCTCCTGGAACTGTCCATCCCTTTTGCCGGCCAATCGCCGCGGCCATTTGGCGCGCTGCCGCGGAAGGCCGGTTCTAGCTGCTGTGGTGTCCGGTTCGAGGAGCGAGCGTGTTCAGTTCGGGCTTGCGCGACGCGCGTCGTCGTGAAGCATTCCAAAACCGTCGGGGGAGATGGCCAGAACTATCGCGTCGGGCTGAACAATCCCGGCAGCTACGTCCTGCCCGGGGACAGCGCGCCCACGTCCTTCGTCGTCGGCGGCCAGCTCGACTTCGCCGGCAGCCCGGCGGGCGGCACGGTGACCGTGCTCGGGAACTCGTACGCCAAGGTCGCGAACCTGGCGAACGCCACGGGGCTGCCGCAGGGCGGGGTCACCCAGGTGGTGCCGGCCGGCGGCGGCGCGGGTACCACTCCGGCGCTGTTCATCAACTCCTCGCAGCCGGCGGCCTCGGTGGCGGGCACGAGCGGGTTCAACCTGCCGAGCATGTTCGCGACCTACCGTGATCTCAACTCGCACATCGCCAGCTGCGCCCTGACGATCAGCCTGCTGGACCGGAACGGCCAGGCGCCCTGGAACGGGACCGATCCGACCGCGACGATCCCGCTGCGCACCGGCCAGAACATCCTGAACCTGACCGGCGCTCAGCTCGCCCGGTCGCGGAACATCAACCCGGCGCCCGGCAGCGTGCAGCCGTCCGCGTCCACCACGCTGGTCGTCAACGTGGTCGCGCCGGGCAGCTACTCCTTCGCCGTCCCGAACGTGAGCTGGCAGGGCAACGAGCCGTCGCGGCACGTGCTGTGGAACTTCACCGCCACCGGCACCCTCACCCTCCCGTCGGGCAGCAACACCGTCTGGGGCACGATCTACGCGCCGAACGCGGCCCTGGTCGACCTCAGCTCGTCCAACATCGAGGGCAACGTCGTCGTCCGCACCGTCCAGGAGGGCACCTTCGGGGGGGTGAACGGCGGCGAGATCCACTCCGCCCCGTTCAGCAACCTGGTGACCTGCGCGGCCGCCCCGGCCCCCGCGATCACCGTGACGAAGTCGGTCGCGCAGAGCTCGTTCAGCGCCGCCGGCCAGACCCTGAACTACTCGTACCTGGTCACCAACAGCGGTAACACGACCCTCACGGGCGTCGTCGTGAACGACGCCCGTTCCGGCGTCTCGGCGGTCACCTGCCCGGTGACGATCCTGTCCGCGGGCGCGTCCACGACCTGCACCGCCACCGACGCGATCTGACCCCACGGGCCGACCCACGGGCCCGCCACCTCCCCGCGCGAGCCACCACGAAGGTCATGGCGCTGGCGCGGGGGAGATCGTGGCGCTGGCGCGGGGTCAGCCGGCGTAGTCCGCGCGGTTCTGCCGGGTGGCCGGGGGGAGCTGGTCATCCGGCGCCGCGGGCCAGTGCCGGGGCGACGGCCCGAGCTTGCGCAGCTGCTCCACCTGGAGCCGGCACCACGGCGAGATCGCGAGGGCGCCGCTCAGCACGTCCTCGACGAACTTCGACCACGGGAGCCAGAACGCCTCGGCGACCTCGTCCGGATTGATCCGGAACGGCCCCGACGCCCGGGTGAAGAAGACCGGACAGATCTCGTTCTCCACCATTCCGTCGTCCATGACGCAGCGGTAGCGGAACGCCGGCAGGGCCAGGTCGATTCGCTGGACCCGCAGACCCAGCTCCTCCTGAAGTCGCCTCGAGATGGCCTCCCGGAAATCCTCTCCGGGGGCCGGGTGGCCGCAGCAGGTGTTGGTCAGAACGCCGGGCCAGGTCGGCTTCTCCAAGGCGCGGCGGGTGACGAGGATCCGGTCCATGTCGTCGAAGACGTACGAGGAGAATGCCAGGTGCAAGGGTGTTTGCGGTCCGTGGACGGTGGCTTTCGGGGTGGTGCCTATGATATCGCCGGACGGGCTGAGTAGTATGACGAGCTCCGGCGCCTTTACTGCCGCCCCGCCCGACCTGTGTGAATCACGTGGACGAGAAATCATGTCCTGGGGCCCAGGATGATTCGCGGTAGCCATGCACGCATTTTATCCAGGCCGTGCTGTGGAGCCGCGTGACATTCCGCACCGAGGCCGTCCGAGGGGTGGCGGCAAATAGGCATCCTGCTTCGCCTCGGACGTCGAAGGTCGATGTTTCCACCCACGGGAACCGTGGGTGTGCCCGATGTGTCCGGTCCCGCGGCCAGTCGTGCCGGGTGCTACGCGGAGAGTCAGCACAGGTATCGCACTGGGAGCAGATGAGTGGCACTGCGTGGCCCCGGCTCGCTGGGAGAGGGGCGCGCCGCGCGAGCGTCAGATACCCGACACGGGACCGTGGCCAGCCCGTCGCCAGCCGGTAGCCGGCACCTGACGGTGGTCGGGCACCCGTCGGTGGCCCGGCACACTTGTCGGCGGCCCGGGCCCGGCCGGCTTTCCGCCGCCGGTGCCCGCGCGTCCGGGCGGCGGGGCGAATTAGCGCGATGTTCCGGTTCTCGTCGTCGGCGGTCCTCCAACGTTCACCGAGCTGTGGCTGGTCCGGTCACATTGGTGTCGCTATCGTTCGTCAGTGCGCTCGGCGCTGCGCCGGGAAAGCGGCACGAATCTCTGGGGGTAATGGTGGACAGGCGTCTGTTTTTGCGGTCCGCATTTGTCGGCGTGGGTGTCGCGACCCTTTCCGGCGTCGTTCTGGAAGCCGCTTCGGCGGTTCCGGCGCAGCCCGGGGCCAGCCCCTATGGCTCCCTTCTGGCCGCCGATGCGAACGGAGTGGCGCTGCCGGCCGGATTCACCAGCAGAATTGTCGCCCGTTCCGGGCAGGCAGTGCCCGGAACGAGCTATGTCTGGCACGCCGCGCCGGACGGCGGCGCCTGCTACCCGAACGGCTCGGGCTGGATGTACGTCTCGAACTCGGAGGTGAGTGGCAGCGGCGGGGCCTCCGTGGTGCGCTTCGACTCGGCGGGCACCGTCACCTCCGCGCAGCGCCTGCTCTCCGGCACCAGCTCCAACTGCGCCGGCGGGGCCACACCATGGGGCAGCTGGCTGTCCTGCGAGGAGGCCTCCACCGGCCGGGTCTGGGAGACCTACCCCGCCACCGGCGCCGCGGCGGTCGCCCGGCCCGCGATGGGCCGGTTCACCCACGAGGCCGCCGCCTGCGACCCGGTCCGTCAGGTGATCTACCTGACCGAGGACCAGACGAACGGCTGTTTCTACCGCTTCCGCCCGACCACCTGGGGCAACCTGGCGGCCGGCACCCTCGAGGTTCTGTGCGCGTCGGCGTCGGCCACCTCGGGCACCGCCACCTGGCAGACCGTCCCCGACCCGGACGGCTCCCCGACCACGACCCGCACCCAGGTCGCCGCGGCGAAGCACTTCAACGGCGGCGAGGGCGTCCACTACGCGAACAACACCGTCTGGTGGACCACCAAGGGCGACAACCGGGTCTGGAAGCTGAACTGCGCCACCAACGCCTTCGAACTCGCCTACGACGACTCCCTGGTGAGCGGGACGGCGCCGCTCACCGGCGTCGACAACATCACCGGCTCCAGCTACGGCGACCTCTACGTCGCCGAGGACGGCGGCAACCTCGAGATCTGCGTGATCACGCCGACCGCCGTCGTGGCGCCGATCCTGCGCCTGACCGGGCACAACTCCTCGGAGATCACCGGGCCGGCGTTCTCCCCGGACGGCTCCCGGCTGTACTTCTCCTCCCAGCGCGGCACCACCGGATCGTCGTCCGGCGGCATCACCTTCGAGGTCCGCGGCCCCTTCCGCACCTGACCCAGCTGCGTCACGATCCCCCTATTATCCGGTCAATGCGGACGCTTGACCTTGATCATGTCGCGGCGGTCCTCCCCGGCTACGAGATCGGCGCGGAGCTCGGCCGCGGCGGTTTCGGCACGGTGCTGGCCGCCCAGCACCGCCTGATCGGCCGGAACGTCGCGGTGAAGGCGTTCCTGGACCTGTCACCCGAGGCCGACCCGCCGGGCGGCCCGGGGGCCTCGGCCGGCACCGGGGAGAGCCAGAGCCTCCGCTCCCGGTTCCTCGCGGAGGCCCGGGTCCTGGCCGGTCTGGACCATCCGCACATCGTGCGGGTCTTCGACTACGTCGAACGGGACGGGCTGTGCCTGCTGGTGATGGAGCAGCTCACCGGTGGCACCCTGCGCGCCCGGGCCGCCACCGGGCTCCCGCCGCGGGCGACCTGCGCCATCGCGCTCGCCGCCGCCGCGGCGCTGGACGCGGCGCACGGCCACGGAGTGCTGCACCGCGACGTCAAGCCGGACAATCTGCTCTTCACCGCGGACGGCGTGCCACGGGTCACCGACTTCGGCATCGCCAAGATCGTGGAGACCGCGGCGGCGTCCACGACCGGCATGGTCGGCACCCCGCGGTACATGGCTCCGGAGCAGATCACCGGCGCGCCGCTCGGCCCGGCCGCCGACCTCTACTCCCTCGGCGTCGTCCTGTACGAGCTGCTCGCGGGACGGCCGGTCTTCCCCCGGGGGCTGCCCCTCCCGGCGCTGCTGCACCACCATCTGTCGGTGCCGCCGTCGCCGCTACCGGAGGTGCCGCCGCCGCTGGCGGCCGTGGTGCTGACCGTGCTGGCGAAGGACCCGGCGCTGCGTCCGGCGACGGCGGGTGACTTCGCCCGCGGGCTCGCCGCGGCGGCCACCGCGGTGTTCGGCCCCGGCTGGCTCACTGGCGCCGGGATCCCCGTGAAGCTGCCCGACGACGTGCTCGGCGCGGCCGGGCACCGGCTCGGTGACCCCCTTCCCGGCCCGGTCGCCGGGCACCGTTCCACTTCCGGAACCGGCCCGGGGCCGGCCTCCGGCCGGGGCCCCGGCAGCGTCCCGAGTCCGAGTCCGAGTCCCGGCAGCGGCTCCGGCGGCCCCGGCCCGAGACCCGCGCCCGCGTCCGCTCCCGTGGCGGTGCCGGCTCCTGCCCGGGGGCGGGGCCGGCCGCGGGCCGGGGCTCTGGCCGCCGCGGCCGTGGCGGCGACGGCGCTCTGCGTCGGCGTGCTGACCATCGGCCTGATGATCGCGCTGCGCGGTACCGGGCACGACGGTGCCGCGGTCGCCGGCCCCGGCCGTGCGGATGCCGCCCGGTCGGCCCCGCCGGCCCGGCCCGCGTACTCCGGGCCGGGCCTGACGATCCCCGGCCAGGACTACCTCTCCCGGGTCGCGCTCGGCCGGGACGGCTCCCTCTACGTCACCGCCCGGCGCAAGGAGGTCGGCGAGATCCTCCGGCTGCACCCGGACGGCACCGTCTCCCAGCTCGTGGGCGCGGCGGCGCGCAACACCACCGGCGGAGCGGCCGGCGGGCGGGCACCGGCCGTCCCGGCCGAGGGGGTCCCGGCGGCCGACCTGGCCCTGCGCGGGCCGCACGGCATCGCCGTCGGACCGGACGACACGGTCTACGTCGCGGACAACTTCGGCGGCCGGGTCTACCGGATCACTCCCGAGGGGCGCGCCTTCGTCGTCGCGGGCACCGGATCCGACGACGAGGGCTTCACCGGCGACGACGGACTGGCGGCGCGGGCCGCCCTCACCCCCCTGGGCCTGGCCCTGGCGCCCGACGGCAGCGTCTACATCGGCGACGGCCCGCGGATCCGGCGGGTCACGCCCGACGGGAAGATCTCCACCGTGGCCGGCAGCCGGGACCGGTCGGGCACCTCGGGCGACGGCGGCCCGGCCCGGGACGCGCTGCTCTCGGACACGAACGGTCTCACCGTGGCCCCCGACGGAACGCTCTACGTCGCCGACTTCCAGGCGCACACCGTCCGGAGGATCGCTCCCGACGGGACGATCAGCCACGTCGCCGGGATCCCGGGAAAGGCCGGCTACGACGGCGACGGCGGCCCGGCCGCCCAGGCGACGCTGCGCAGCCCGCAGGCGACGGCCCTCGGCGCGGACGGGACGCTCTACATCTCCGACGGCACCAACCACGTCCGCCGGGTGGGCCCCGACGGGATCATCACGACGGTCGCCGGTTCCGGCGGGACGGACGGTGATCCGGACGGCGCCCTGGCCACCGGCGCCGATCTCGAGGATCCCGCCGGGCTGGTCTCCGATCCCACCGGCGCGCTCTACGTGGTCCTGCTGCGCGGCGCGACCCTCGTCCGGGTCGACCCGGCGGACAGGATCGTCCGGACGATGCTGTCGCCGGCGGCCGGCTGACGGCACCCGTGGTGCCAGACTGGCCGATGTGGACGTCCTCTTCGCGTCGTTGCCGGCCTACGGGCACCTGTATCCGCTGGTCCCCCTCGCGGTGGCCTGCCAGGAGGCGGGGCACCGGGTCCGCCTGGCCACCGGCGAGCCCTTCCTCGGGGCGCTGCCCGTGCCGACCGTCCAGGGCACACCGGCCGACTGGACGCTGCGGTACGTGGAAGAAGAGACCGCCCGGCGCCACCCGGACGCGACCGGTGTCGAGTTCCCTGTCGCCATGTTCGCCGACGTGGCGGCTGAAGGGGTACTGGGCGTGCTCGAACCGCTGTTCGCCGCGGATCCGCCGGACGTGGTGGTCGCCGACAGCGCCAACCTCGGGGCCGTGATCGCCGCAAGCCTGGCCGGTGTCCCAGCCGTGGTCTTCGGTGTCGGGCAGTGGAGCCCGTTCGGTGAGATGACCTTCCCCGCCGCTCTGGCGGCGCACCGCTCCCGCTGGACCGCGGCCGGCCGCGCCGCTCCGGCCGGGCCGGGCGAGATGATCGTCGCCTACCTCGAGCCGTTCCCGCCGGACCTGCGCCACGGGCCCGGCCCCGACGGCGTGCCGGTACTGCCGATCCGCAGCACAGCCTGGGCCGACGCGCAGGCGCCCGTGCCCGGCTGGCTGACCGCGCCCGCCGAGCGGCCCCGGGTGTACGTCACGCTCGGCACCGTCTCGTTCGGCGCCGTCGAGGTGATCCGGGCGGTCGTCGACGACCTCGCCGCGCTGGACGTCGACGTGCTCGTCGCGGCCGGCCCGGAGGGCGACCCGGCAGCCCTGGGCCCGCTGCCCGAGCGGGTGCGGGTCGAGCGGTTCGTGGCCCAGAGCCGCGTGCTCGGCCTGGTGGACGTCGCCGTCCACCACGGGGGTTCCGGCACGGTGCTCGGCGCGCTGGCGAACGGCGTCCCGCAGGTGCTGCTGCCGCAGGGCGCGGACCACTTCCACAACGCGTGGCTGCTCGCGGAACGCGGCGCCGCCCGGGTGTTCCACAACGAGACACGGCAGCCGGGTGACGTCGCCGCGGCCGTCCGCGACCTGCTCGGCGACGCACCCGAGCGCCGGGCCACCGCCCTGCTCGCCGCCCAGATCGCCGCGAGCCCGACCCCCACCGAAGCCGTGGCCGCGATCGCCGCCGTTGCCGCGGCCGCCACGGGAACCCCCGTGATGACGGTGCCCGGGGACTGACCCGTCCGCCGGTCCGCGGGGGCTACTCCGGGGCCCGGCCCCAGGCGATGGCCGTCGCGAAGGAGAGATCGAAGAAGGCCGGGTCGGCGAGCCGGTCGAGGGCTTGGTCCACGGTCTCGGCGGTGGCCAGCCCGAGGCTGAGGATGTGCGGCCGGAGCCGGCTGAGGGTGAGCGCCCAGCAGCACGCGGAGGCGTTCGCCCCCCCGGTGGTCGGCAGGTGGGTGGAAGCGCCGACGTCGACCAGGCGCCGGCTCAGCAGCGGGCCGGGGAACTCGCGCGCCCAGGTCGAGTCCGTGCCGATCGTCCGCGCGAGGGCCTGTTCGACGGCGGTCATCGCCTGGCGGAACGCCGGGTCGGGGGAGGAGGCCACCGGGAAGCTCGCGATCGACTCGACGACGATCGTGCCGCCCGGCCGCAGCCAGGACACCAGCCGGTCGAGTACCTGCTCACGCTCGGGAAGGTGCTCGAGGACGAAACGGGCGTGCACGAGGTCGAAGGGCGCGCCGGGCGGCGGCGGGTCGCGGGTGACGTCGTGGCGCAGGACGGACAGGCCGGGCGCGCGCAGGCCGGCCAGATGGCTGAGGTCGAGGTCGGTCGCGATGACCTGGCCGGTGGCGGTGGCACGGTCGGCCAGCCAGGCCGCGACCGATCCCGCGCCGGCGCCCACCTCGAGGCACCGCCATCCGGCGGCGACGCCGAGCTCGTCGAGGAGACGGGTCGTCACCGGGTCGCACACCGCGGCCATGGCGGCGAGCCGCCGCCGCTCGTCGCCCGCCGCGCCGCCGAGGACGTCGTCCGCGTACCGACGGGGCCAGGTGTCGTTCATCGTGGCCGGCTCCCGCTGGAGTGAGGGTGGCGCGTGGCAGGTACTTGTCGCGTTTCTGACAGGGAATGATGCGCTACGCGACTGATCTTATGCTTTCGGTGTCAAGGGTTGTCCGAGGCGCGGGGGCTGGCATGGCGTCGAAGCGTTGCCTGATGTTGTCCTTGGCCGTAGCCGTCGTCCTGGTCGGCAGCCTCGCGGCCTGCGGCGGTGACGGAGACTTCTTCCCGCGGGCTCCGGCCCGCAGCGGGACGGGGACCTTCGCCACGCGGTCGGCCGCCCCGCCCCGCGCCCCGGTCGCCACGCCGACCCCGGCCAGGGTCACACCCGAGGCCTACCAGCGGGTTCTGACGGAGCTGGACACCGCGCTCGGCCCCGGGTTCGGTGCCATCGGCTCGGCGCAGACCCCCGAGGATCTCGCCGCCGCGCTGTCGGCCGTCGCGCTGAACCTGACCATCCAGGCGGACGGGCTCGAGGACGTCCGGCCCCCGGCGGCGGTCGCGACCGCGCACACCGGCCTGTCGGACGCGCTCGGAACGCTGGCCGCCGAACTCACCTCCCTGGCCGGCGACGCGCGCGACCGGGAGGTGTGCACCGGCGGCTCCGGGCTGCCCAGGGCGGCCAGCGGCAACGGCGGCCACCTGTTCCGGCTGGCCGTGCTGGGGCTGGCCACCGCGGATCCGGCGCACCACTACACGGTCGGGTCGTTCCTGCCGCCGGGCGCGCCGGACCAGACCCGCCGCGCGGGCAACGGCAGCCTCCCCGGCGGGCGACGCGGCGGCTACGGTGAGCTGACCATCACCGCGTCCGGCGGCACGGACGCGGTCGTCAAGGTCCTCCAGGGCGCCGACGTCATCCGCAACGTGTACGTCCAGGCGGGCGCCTCGGCGAAGGTGGACGGGATCCCCAACGGCACGTTCGACGTCTTCTACACCGAAGGCACCGACTGGGACGACGCCAACCATCGCTTCACCCGCGACTGCGCCTTCAGCCGGTTCGACCAGCCGATCACCTTCAGCACGACGAACCACCCCGGCTCGATCGAGTACACGACCTACACGCTCACGCTGTACGGCGTCGTCGGCGGCACCGCCTCGAGCACGGACGTGCCCCCGGGGGCGTTCCCCGGCGGGTGAAACCGGCTGCCGATCCCGGGCCCGGTGTCGGGCCCGGTGTCGGGACCGGGAAGGCGACGGCGATCGTCCTGGCCCAGGCCGGCGCGAGCGTCCTGCTCGTCGACATCCACCCCGAGCGGGCCGCCGAGACCCTGGACCTCATCGAGAAGGAGGGCGGCACCGCGGCCGTCTTCGCCGGTGACATGACGAGCTCCACCGACGCCGAAGGGGCGGTGCGCGCGGCGGCCGACCGCTTCGGCTCGGTGGACATCCTCGTCAACAACATCGGCGTGGCGATCGCCGGGACGGTCGCCGACACGTCCGAGGCGGACTGGGACAGGTCGCTCGCCCTCAGCCTCCGCACGGCCTTCCTCGTCTCGAAGCACGCCGTCCCGGCGATGGCCGCCCAGGGCGGTGGGTCGATCGTGAACATCGGGTCGATCGCGGGGTTCCGCGGAACCACCAACGCCGGCTACTCGGCGGCCAAGGGCGGGCTGCACGGGCTCACCGTCGACATGGCGTACTCGCACGGCCGCCAGGGCATCCGGGTCAACGCCGTCGCCCCCGGCCACATCACCACGCCGCTGATGTACTCCGTGCTCGGGGAGACCCCGGAGACCGGGTACCGGCAGCGGCTCGCCGCCGAGTCCACGATGCTCGGGACGGAGGGCACCGGCCGGGACGTCGCGTACGCCGCCGCGTTCCTGGCCGGCGACGCCGCCCGCTGGATCACCGGGGTGATCCTGCCCGTCGACGGCGGCGTCACCGGCGTCACCCCGCTGATCATGGCCGACCGCCTGCGCGCCGTCCCGGCCCCCTCGGCCTGACGCCCGGCCGAACCCGACTCAGCCGGGGTGGTGGGGTGGTTTGGCCGAGGGGCGGATGAGGCCGACCTCGTAGGCGAAGACGACGGCCTGGACCCGGTCGCGAAGTTCGAGTTTGCCGAGGATCCGGCCGACATGGGTTTTCACGGTTGCCTCGGAGAGGACGAGCCGGGCGGCGATCTCCGCGTTCGACAGGCCGGCCGCGACCTCGCCGAGGACGTCGTGCTCGCGGTCGGTGAGCCGGGCGAGCCGGTCCGCTCCGACCCGGCCGGCGGCCGCCCTGGACGGGCGGTCACCCGCGCCGTCGCCGGACCCGCCGCCCAGGTCGGGCAGCCGGTGCGCGAAGCCGTCGAGCAGCCGGCGCGTGGTGCTCGGCGCGACGACCGCGTCACCGGCGGCGACAGTGCGGATACCGGCGAGCAGGTCGTCGGGCGGGACGTCTTTGAGCAGAAATCCGCTGGCGCCCGCCCGCAGCCCGGCGAAGGCGTAGTGGTCGAGGTCGAACGTGGTCAGGATGAGCACCCTCGAGAAACCCCCGGCGGCGACGATCCGCCGGGTCGCCTCGATACCGTCGACACCTGGCATCCGCACGTCCATCAGGACGACGTCCGGGGTCAGTTCGGCGGTGAGCCGCACGGCGGTGGCACCGTCCCCGGCTTCGCCGACCACGGTCAGGTCCGGCTGCGATTCCAGCACCATGCGGAAACCCATCCGCAGCAGTGGCTGATCGTCGACCAGGAGCACGGTCGTCGTCATGGGCGCCCCGCTTCCAGCGTTTCCCGCGCCGCGTTCCGCGTCGTTCCCTGTGCCGCGTCCGGCCGCGTCGGTGGTGGCTCCGGTGGAACGGCCGCCGTGGGGGTGTCCGTGATCGCGGGGTGGGCCGGGCTGGAGCTGTCCGCGGCCCTGATCCGAGCCGTGACCCGCCAGCCGTCGCGCCGTCCGGGGACCGGCCCGGCGGTCAGTGTCCCACCATGCAGGGCGGCGCGTTCCCGCATGCCCTGAACCCCGCGTCCGCCGGCCGGCGGCGGCCCGGTGGCCGGTACGCCGCGGCCGTCGTCCACGATCTCGATCTCCACGCCGGCGGCGTCGTAACGCAGCAGCACCCGTGCCCGCGTGCCGGGCCCGCCGTGCTTGAGGACGTTGGTCAGCGACTCCTGGACGATGCGGAACACGGTGAGCTCGGCGTCGGCGGTGAGCGTGCGGCGCGGTCCCGCGCTGGTCAGTCTCACCGTCAGCCCGGCCTGCCTCACCTGGTCGATCAGGTCGTCGAGATCGCCGGTCCCCGGTTGCGGCGCGGTCGCCGCGGGGCCGGTCGGGTCGGCGCGGCCGGCCCCGCCACCCGGGCCGCTGCCGACACCGGCCGCGGAGGCCGCGGAGGCCGCGCCGGGCGGCGGCTCGTTCTCGGTCCGTTCGTCGCGCAGCACGCCGAGCAACCCGCGCATCTGCGCGAGCGCCTCGCGGCCGGTCGCCGAGACCGACTCGACAGCCCGCGTCGCCCGTGTCATCCGCTCGTCGACGGCCGCGCCCGGATGGGAGACCGAGGCCGGATCCGGCCGCCCCGGCCCGCGCAGGGCGAAGGTCGCCCCGTCCGCCAGCGCGATCATGACGGAGAGGTTGTGCGCCACGATGTCGTGCATCTCGCGGGCGATCCTGGCCCGTTCCCGGGCCGCGGCGAGTCTGGCCTGCTGGTCCCTGTCCCGTTCCAGCCTGGCCGCGCGGTCGGCCAGGGCGGTGAGGTAGGCCCGCCGGGTGTTCACGTTGACGCCGAGCACGCCGGCGGTGACCCCGAGCGCCCCGAGGAAGACCGCGGCCCCGACCTGGTCGTAGAGCCGGGCGCCGTGCAGGCTGACGCAGAACCAGACGATCAGCGCGGTGAGGGCCGCCGCGGCGACGGCCACCTGCCGCCGCGGCCGCCGGGCGGCGACCGTGTAGAACGCGATCAGCAACGACCCGGTGCCGAAGCTCGGAATCCACAGCAGGAGCTGGACGGAGCCGGCCGCCGCGCAGACGGCGAAGACCGCGATCGGATGGCGCCGCCGCAGGCACAGCGGCGCGATCGAGGCGACGGTGAGCAGCAGTGTCCGGACGGACGGATGCGGCAGGTCGACGCTGGGCGGCAGTATGACGAGGCCCAGCGCCGCGGCGAGGGCGGAGTCGACGAGTACCGGGTGGGCGCGCAAAGCCCGCCCGACCGGCCCGTGCCGCATCCGTCCGAAGACCACACCCGGGACGTCCGGCGGCTCCGCCGTGCTCATGCCGCTCATCCTCCCCGCACCCTTCTCCTCGTCCTCGCGGCCGGTCGCCGCCGGCCGTGGTGGCCTGTGTTCAGACGTCCCGGCGGGCCAGGACGACGGCGGCCGCGGTCAGGGCCACCACCAGGTAGACGGTCATCATCACGGCGGCGGGGCCGGGGGAGAACACGTTGTCGCCGTCCCGGGTGGAGATGAGGACCTCACCGATCGAGGCGGGCAGGTACCGGCCGACCGACTGCATGCCCGGGGGCAGCAGGTTCATCAGGATCGGCAGCCCGAGCAGGACGGCGAGCAGCGCCGACACGGCACCGGCGGTGCTGCGCAGCAGGGTGCCGATGGCGAGGCCGAGCAGTCCCACCTCGGTCAGGAAGAACGCGCAGCCGAGGATCGCGCGCATCGCGCCCGGTGAGCCGATCGAGATGTCGAGATCCTCGCCGGCGAGGATCGCCTGGCCGACGGTGAACGAGACGAGGCTCGTGACCAGCGCGAAGGCGAACGCGACACCGGCGAACACGATGGCCTTGGCCCAGAGCACCGGCAGCCGCCGGGGGACCAGGGTGAGCGTCGCGCGGATCATCCCGGTCGTGTACTCGCCCGTGATGACCAGCACGCCGAGAACACCGATCGCGATCTGGGCCAACAGCGCGCCGCCCAGGCCGTGGACGGCCGCGTCGAAGCCGGCGAGCTCCGGGTCGCCGCCGTCCCAGTCGGCGGCGGCGGTCGCGCACATCAGTACCGCGAGGCCGACCATCGCGACGCCCCCGAGGGCCAGGGTCCACCCGGTGGACCGCAACGACCGGAACTTGGTCCACTCGGATCGGATCACGCCGAGGAACACGACGTCACCGGCCGGGCTCGCGGTGTTCGCCGAGCCGGTCGCGTCTGCCGAGCCGGTCGCGCCCGTGGCGCCCGTCGTGCCGCCGCCGTCAGCCGGGACCGTGATCGCTCGATGAGCCCCGCGACCTGTGAGCTGGCTGTTCATCGGTTCCCTCCGATGCCGGCCGGCGCCGCGTTCGTGAACTCGACGGCGTCGCGGGTGATGTCCATGAACGCCTCCTCGAGGGAGACGAGACGGGGAGTCAGTTCGTGCAGGGCGATCCCGCCGACGCGGGCCAGCTCGCCGATCCGCGCGCTGGGCAGACCCGTGACCTCGATCGTCCCGGCTGTCGGGTCGGGCGTCGCGGTGACCGCCGCGCCCTCCCGGACCAGCAGCTCGGTGAGCGCCGTGGCCTGCGGCGAACAGACGTGCACCCGGTTGCCGGACGCGGCGCGGACGAAGTCGGCGACCGACGTCTCCTGGATCAGCCGGCCCCGCCCGATCACGATCAGCTCGGTGGCGGTCAGCGCCATCTCACTCATCAGATGCGAGGAGACGAGCACGGCGCGGCCCTGCGCGGCGAACCCGCGCAGCAGGTCGCGGATCCAGCGGATGCCCTCCGGGTCCAGCCCGTTCACCGGCTCGTCGAGGATCAGCGTCGACGGGTCGCCGAGCAGCGCGGAGGCGATGCCGAGCCGCTGGCCCATCCCGAGGGAGAAGCCACCGGCGCGTTTGCGGGCGACCTCACGCAGGCCCACCAGCTCGATCACCTCGTCGACCCGCCGCCGGGCGACACCGTGCGTCCGGGCCAGGGCGAGGAGGTGGTTGGCGGCGCTGCGGCCGGTGTGGATCGCCCGCGCCTCCAGCAGCGCGCCGACGTGGCGCATCGGCGCGGCCAGCTCCCGGTAGGGCCGGCCGTCGACGAGCGCGGTGCCGCCGGTCGGCCGCTCCAGCCCCAGGATCATCCGCATGGTGGTCGACTTGCCGGCACCGTTCGGCCCGAGGAAGCCCGTCACCACCCCCGGCCTGACGGTGAAGGAGAGGTCGTCGACGACGACCTTCTCCCCGTAGCGCTTGGTGAGCCCACGCGCCTCGATCATGGTGTACCCCGCGTCTGTGGTCGACGTCCGGCCGACTGCCGGCTGACGTCCCAGAACGCTAGGGATCTTCGGGGGCGCCGCCGACCGCCGTGCGACCGATCTTCGCCGGTGGCCGCGTACCGCTCAGGTCGCGGCGCCTACGCCTCGGGAGGTACACCACCCGGTCGATCAGGATCCGGAGCCGCTCGGCGTCCCCGCCGGGGCGACCGGCTCCTTTCCCGGCATCAGCCGGCGGATGTCGGCCGCCGACGTGCCGAGCCCCGTCGGGCCCCCGAAGGGCCGCACCCCGGCCGCCGGGTGGTGCCGCAGCTCCGCCTCGTCGTAACGCCGCGTTCCCCGGTGCCAGCGCAGCACCCCGGCGAGCCAGTTCTTCAGCTCCTCCACGTATCCGCGCAGGACGTCCCGAGACTCGGCCGTCAGCTCGTAGGTGTCGAAGAGGGCGGGCAGCTCGACGTCGACGACGTGCTCGAACTGGCGCAGCCGGGCGGTCATCAGATCGTTCACGATGCCGACGGCCCGCTCGGCGCCGCAGTCGAGAAATCTCTGGAAGACGAGAACGCAGTTGTGGATCTCTCCCTCGAACTGGATCTCCTTCTGGTAGGAGTAGATGTCGTTGAGCAGGCAGGCGTAATCCGCGGCCGAGCTCTCCAGCGCCCTGATCGGCCGGGTGCCGTAGATCTCCGGCGGAACGGACCGCCCGTGCCCGAGCCGGGACAGACTCATCGTCAGGTCGGAGCCGAAGGTGCGGCGGCGCATCTCGATGTAGTCCACCGGGTCGGGAATCCGGTTCTGCGCCTGGTTCGCCAGCTCCCACAACCAGCTGTCGAGCATGGTGCAGACCGTCCGGCGGAACGCGCGCCGGGAGTCGGGCGTCATGTCCCGGGTGGTGCGCGGCCACAGGTCGGCGAGGGCGCGTTCCAGCCCGCCGACCGGGCCGGGCGGCGGGCCGGGCTCCACCGGCATGAGCTCCTTGAGCCGCTCGGTGCAGGCCCGCGCGCCGGCCAGGTCGCGGGTCCGGCCGTACACGACCGGGTAGAAGTCGTCGGCGTAGGTCCCCCAGGTGAGCCAGCCTGTCGTCAGGTCCAGTTCCGCGGCGCTCGCGTCCGGGTGGATGGCCGCGGAGCACAGCGCGAAGTCGGCCGCCCGGAGCTTGTGCTCGTCCCAGATACCGGGTACCGGATCGAGCAGCCCGACCGCCGCCGACCAGTCGACGATGTTGTCACGGGCCGCCGCCAGATGGCGGCTCTCACGGGTCGCGAACGGCATGTAGAAGGCGGGGAGCTTCACCGGCCCCACGACCCGGTACGGGACGTGGGTGAAAGCGCGCGCCCGGGCGGGCGCGGTGGCCAGCAGTGACGCCGCGATCCGCATCGCCGACGTGCCGAGCCCGGTGACATCCCGGGGAAGGCCGCCGGGAACGGGCCCGGCCGGCCCGGACTCCGCGTTCATGTAGCGGCTGGACCGGGTGTGCCACTCATGGCCACCGGCCTGCCAGTCCTGCAGCCCCTTGACGTAGGCCAGGACGTCCCGCCGGGCGGTCGGGGTGACGCCGTGCTCGTCGAGCACCGGTGGCAGCTCGGTGAGCGCGGTGTGCTCGAACTGGTGCAGCCGCGAGGTCAGCAGGTCGTTCACGGCGTCGGCCGCCTGCTGGGTCGGGCAGTCCAGGAACCGCTCCAGCACCAGGACGCCGTTGCTGAGCTCGCCCTCCTCCTGTACCTCCCGCTGGTAGGAGAACAGGTCGTTACGCAGGTGGACGGCGTCGGAGAAGGTGTCCCGCAGCACCTGCAACGGCCGGGTCGCGGCGATCGCGTCGGGCACCTCGGCGTCCGCGGCGTGTTCGACCAGGTTCGCCGACCAGGGCGCGCCGCCGACCTTGCGCCGCATCTCGATGTACTCGACCGGGTTGGCCAGCCGGTTCTCGTCGATGTTGGCCAGTTCCCACAGGGACTCGTCCAGCAGGTGCCGGGTGCTCGTCGCGAACCGCCGCCGCCAGGCCGGCGTGCGGTCCGGGACGGTACGGGACCACAGGTCGGCGAGGCCACGCTCGACCGGGTTGCCCGGCTCCGCGGTGACGGCGCCCTCCACCGGCATGAACAGGCGCAGCCGGTCGAGGTAGCGGCGGGCGCCGGCGACGTCCCGGCCGCGCTTGTAGACCTCGAGGAAATGGTCGTCGAAGTAGAAGACCCAGACGTACCAGTCCGTGATGAGATCCAGCCGTGCCTCGTCCGCGTCCGGATGGGTGTACGCGCACAGCAGCGCGTAGTCGTGGGAGTCGAAGTCCTGCCCACTCCAGATCGCCACGCCGTCCTGGGGCGCGTCGATCATCTCCATCTCGCCGGCCCATGCCCGGCTGTGCCCGCGGGCGTGCTCCAGGTTCGGATTCAGCCGGGGTGGATAGGGCAGGTAGAACTCCGGGAGCGTGAAAGGCTGCATGCGCCGGTCAGAACCTTCCTCTGCCAGAGATTGCCGGTTTCCCGGGGGAACGACGCCGATTACGAGGCCGCTTGCTGGCGCCCGCTTACTGGCGCCCGATCTCGACGTTCTCGAGGACACCGAGCGCGTCCGGCACGAGGACGGCCGCGGAGAAATAGGTGGTGACCAGGTAGGAGATGATCGCCTGCTCGCTGATACCCATGAACCGCACGGACAGGCCGGGCTCCAGCTCGTCGGGCAGCCCGACGTGGTGCAGGCCGATCACACCCTGGTTCTCCTCGCCGGTCCGCAGGGCGATGATCGACGTCGTCCCGGCGGCACTGACCGGGATCTTGTTCACGGGCAGCAGCGGAACCCCGCGCCAGGCCGGCACGTGCTGGTCGTGGAACAACGCGGTGGCCGGGTAGATCCCGCGGCGGGTGCACTCCCGCCCGAACGCGGCGATCGCCCGCGGGTGGGCGAGCAGGACGTGCGTGCTGCGCCGGCGGCTCAGCAGCTCGTCCAGGTCGTCCGGGGTGGGGGCGCCGTCACGGGTGTGGAGGCGCTGGCGGAAGTCGGCGTTGTTCAACAGGCCGAAGTCCCGGTTGTTGACCAGCTCGTTCTCCTGCCGCTCCCGCAGCGCCTCGACGGTGAGCCGCAACTGCTGCTCGACCTGGTTCATCGGCTCGTTGTAGAGGTCGGCGACCCGGGTGTGCACCCGCAGCACCGTCTGGGCGACGCTGAGCTCGTACTCGCGGGGCGCCAGCTCGTAGTCGACGAACGTCCCGGGCAGGGTGGGCTCGCCGGAGTGCCCCGAGGAGATCGCGACCTCCGCCTCGCCGGCCCGGTTGCGCGGCGGGTGCGGGCGGGAGAGGTAGTCGTCCACATGCTGGCGCAGCTCCGGCGACCGGTCGAGGAGCTCGGTGAACTGCTGGCGCGGCAGCACCAGGACCGTCGTGCCGGTCACCGCCCGCGCCGTGTACTCCCAGGTGGCGCCGTCCTCGACCAGCACGTCCTCGCCGAAGTAGGCGCCGTCGGCGAGGATCCCGAGCGAGCGCGGGTCGTCGTAGTGCCCCGGTGCGACCTTGTCGACCTTGCCGTGGGCGATGACGAACAGCTCGTCCGCGGCGTCCCCGGCGGTCACCAGCGTCTCCCCGGCGGCGAACTCGCGCTGGGTGAACCGCCCGGCGAGCGCGTCGAGCGCGTCGCCCTCGAAGCCGCGCAGCACCGGCAGCTCACTGAGCTCCGCAGGGACGACCCGTACGTCCGAGCCGGTGTTGACGACGGTGATGAGGCCGTCCCCGAGGACGTAGCTCAGCCGCCGGTTGACCCGGTACACGCCGCCGGCGGCCTGCACCCAGGGGAGGACACGCAACAGCCAACGCGACGAGATCCCCTGCATCTGGGGGACGGACTTCGTCGTCGTCGCGAGGTTGCGGGCCGCGGCCGTGCCGAGGCTCGACAGCGGCTGGCCGACGGGGGCGCCGTCCTGGGCGTCGGAGCCGGCCTGCGCGGGCGTGGTCATATCAGCCACCTAATCTCTGGTCTTTCAGGGGACTCTGGTCATTCGGATGACGGCGGGACTCCAGTACCGGCGCGCGCACGGGGGAGCTCCTCAGCCACGATGAATCCCCCCGGGACCGCGACGTGCGCGGTCGTCGTCCTGTTCGGAGACCCAGGCGCTCGGTCGAGGTCGGGATCCCGGCGCGGACCGGCGCCACGGACAGAAATAAAAGTAGAATTGCCGGTCGAATTACCGACGGAACGCAGGACGAAGTGCAGGTGGAACACGGAAAGGACGCGTGGGCTTGCGGCGGCACGCCCGGAGGCGCGATCGGTTTTTGTGGTAAAGATGCGCGTGCAATGAAAGATCTGGTGATCGTTCTCGGATTTGTCACCCCGGCGCGCCCGGGACCGTTGTCAGCCCGCAGTGCAGTCTCCGCCGCGGTGCGGCGCGCAGCGGAAGCCTTTCGCATCGGTCACCCCGATGGCAAGCACTCCACAGAACCAGTCGAATCTGGTCCCGAGTGATTGTCCTTCATGGTCCTTCGAAATTGTCCCGTCGATCACTCGGTGTCACAGAGGCGATCCGCTGGCGATCCGCGACCCGCCAATTTTCACTGCCTACTGTCGTCTTATGTCAGGAAATTTTCGGGTGTCGGTGATTCGTACCCGACAAATCCCCAGGGGAGTTTCTGGTGCACGCTCAGTAATTTCCCTGGCGGTGAACTAGTCGTATCTGTTCAGCGATGTCGGGTCGGTGGTGGGCCGTTCTAACCAGGATTCGCCTTTACCGGTGGTCACAACGGCAGGCCCGCCCGGTGCCCGTGGCCCCGGAAGGCAGTGGCGGACCATGACCCCGGCCACGCGGCGGCCACCCGTTGGCCGACAGTCGCCGGCCGACAGTCGCCGGCCTGATCGCTCGTACGCCGGCCTGCCGCGGCGCGGCGTCGCCAGTGCGCCGCGCCGCGGTCCCGCCGTGGGTCGAGCGGTCCTGTCGTGGGTTGATCAGTGCCGGACGAACTGGCTGCCGGTCGTCTGCACCGCGGCGGGCGCCAGCTTCACGGTCTCGACCAGCCGCTCGCCGTAGATGTCGGTGACCCGCACGGTGAACGGCCCCGGGCCGAGCCCCTGCGGTGCCACGAAGTAGTTCCACATCTCCCGCGGCAGCGCCGTCCAGGCCCCGTTCACCTGGACCTCGAGCGCGACGACGGGATTGCGGTGGTTACGGACCTGGATGGCCAGCCAGTAGGCCGAGGACCCCTCCTTGATCCGGAACTGGACCGGTCCGATGTCGGCCGGGCTGACCAGCCGCCAGGAGACGTCGACCAGCCCGGGTGTGCCGCCGGCGATCCGGGCGAAGGCCTGCTGACTCAGGTCGAGATGACCAGGGCCGCACTCGGGGCACCGGTCGGTGACCTTCACGACCGTGGTGCCACCGGGTCCGGTGACCTCGATGTACGCGCCGCAGGCGCGGGCCGTCTCGTAGTCGGTCTCGTTCATCGCCACCACCGGCATGGCGGGATCGGTCAGCGGGTCGAACATGCAGTTGCCGCCGCCGTCCGCGCCGTAGTGCGTCGCCGGACCGGTGCGGACCACACCCGGCTGGATCCGGCCGGGTGTGACCGGCACGGTTGTCGGCCCTGCCGGTGCGCCCGGCGCCGGCACGCCTGTCACCGAAGGCCGGCCGGGCGGCGCCGACGGACCGGTGGGCGCGGTCGAGGCACCGGTACCCGGCCCGGCGGTGCCGCCGATCGTCGGTCGGGCGGAAGGAGCGGGGCTGATCGGGGGCACTGGGGTGACCGAGGGCGCCGAGCCGGCCGTGGGCCCCGAGATGGGCGTGGACGACGGACCGGGCGTAGCCGCCGCGGTCGCGGTGCTGACCGGGCCGGGCTCCGGCGGACCACCGCCGACCGCCGGTTGGCAGCCGGTGGCGAGAACGGCGGCGGCGGTCGCCGCCGCCATGCCGAGCAGGGCACGCCGAACCGGCGCGACGAAACCTGGGGCGGGGGACATCGGAACTACCTCCGTGGCCGGAGCGCCGACGACAGCCGGCGCCGCTCTACCCCTCCCCGGACCTCGCACGCTAGCGGGTGTCGCGATCAGCCGTCGAGCGCCCAGGGTAGTTACGAGAACACTGTGGCGATCGCGAGGCCGCATGTTGTGTCGCGTTGATTCTGGTATGTCCATTTGTTCGGAGATCTGTGTACTGTGCAACCGCCGTCGGGCGGTGTCCGGCTCGGCCGCGCAGGATCGGCTCGCGCCCCTGCCGCCGGTCGCCGCGGGGGCTCCGGCCCGGGTGGCCCGGAGGGCGCCGTGGTCAGACCGGCCCGTTTTCGTCGTCGTCGGGTATTGCCGAAACACAGATATTGGTGGCATCCTACCGACACTCAGCCGGCGCCCTGGGGAGGACGAGGTGGATTCTGGTATAGCCGGGGGCGCCGTGGCGGGGCGGGTTGGTTCCCGATATGCGGGTGCGGTTACCGGCGAGTGCCTCACCCTCGATGGTGTTCCAAAGTCACCATGGTCGAGTACCGGCATGAGCCACGGCCCACCCGGTTCACGGAAGTAAGTCCCGCTAAATAACTCGTACAGATCGGTCGATGGCCCTCCGTGCGCACGGAGGGCCTGACTTTCCGGCTCGACGAACCTGACGGAATGCGTCGCGATGGCGGGTCGCCCGCCCGCGAAGCACTGCCTTCTCCGCGGCTGCCCGGACCCTCTCTGGCCGGCCGATCCGTCGTCCCAGCGTGCCCTGAAGGGCGTTGACCGATCGATTCCCTGATTTCGCCACGTACATAACGAGAGGTCACTGATGGCGCGTAAGAAGCGATTACTCGGCGCGGCCGTGGTCTGCGTCGCTACCCTTGTTCTGGGAGCCTGCGGGGGCGGTGATTCCGACACGGCCAGCCCGGCCAGCGATGCCTCCGGCAAACCCGTCTCGGGTGGCATCGCGCGGATCCTCATGGTCAGTGACCCGAACAGCCTGGACCCGGCGTTGCTGTCCAACCAGGCGGCGATCACGGCGGTGCTGGGCAACGCCCTGTACGGCACGTTGCTGACCACGGACGAGACCAGCAAAGTCGGCTACTCGCTGGCAGAGTCCTTCAGCACAACCGACGGCGGAGCCACCTTTGAGCTGAAGCTACGCCCTGACTTGGTCTTCTCCGACGGTACGCCCCTGAACGCCGCGGCTGTGAAGTTCAACTGGGACCGCGTCAAGGACCGGGCGACCGCGTCGCCGAGCCTGCCGGAAGCGTCCATGGTCGCCTCGTCCGAAGCGGTCGACGACCGCACGCTGAAGGTCACAATGACCACGCCCATCGCGGCGTTCGCGCAGGCGGTCGTCAGCACGTCCCTGAACTGGGTGGCCTCCCCGGCGGCCCTGCAGAAGGGCGCGCAGTCCTTCGACAGCGAGCCGATCGGCGCGGGCCCCTTCACCCTGCAGAGCTGGACTCGTCAGGCCGAGATCAAACTCACGAAGAACCCGCGCTACTGGGACACGCCGAAGCCCTATCTCGACGGGCTCACGATACGCACGGTGCTCGAGTCCGACCAGCGTTACAACACGCTGAGCAGCGGCGGCGCCGATGTATCCATCGAAACGAACTGGGTCAATCTCGGGAAGGCGGAGAGCGCTGGTCTCCCCACCAACCTGCTGCCGCTCAGCGGTGGCAACTTCCTGGCGATGAACTCGCGTCGGGCCCCGTTCAACGACATACGGGCGCGGCAGGCCGTTTCCGCTGCGCTGGACATCGATGCGCTGAACCTCGCCGTCTACGCCGGGAAGGGCAGCGTCGCCGACACGCTGTTCGCGAAATCCTCCCCCTTCTACTCGAAGACGTCGCTGAGATCCGTAGACCGGGCGAAGGCACAGAAGCTTTTCGATGAGCTGGCGGCCGAGGGCAAACCGGTGTCGTTCACCTTCTCCAGCTTCCCGACCAGCGAGAACAGGGCGATCGCGGAGAACGTCCAGGCCCAGCTAAGCAGCTTCAAGAACGTCAAGGTCGAGGTTGCGGTCATCGACTTCGCGAAGGGCGCCGCGCTGCGCTCGACCCACGACTTCGACGTCGTCGTGTCCTCGGTGGCTTTCCAGGACCCCGAGCCGCGGCTGCTGGCGAACCTCACCGGGAACTCGCCGGCGAACATGACCGGTGTCGTGGACCCGGAACTGGACGCGGCTCTGCTGGCCGGCCGGACCGCGACCTCGGTGGCGGAGCGTAAGGCGGCCTACGACAAGGTACAGGCACGACTCACCGCGGTGACGCCGTTCGTCTTCCTCATGCGGTCGGCCCCCGGTGTGGTCGCGGCCAAGAACGTCGGTGGCCTCAGGCAGTACGGTGCCGGCTCCCTGCTGCCCGAGGAGTTGTGGATCGAGAAGTAGCCCCGACCCCCGCGATGACGCCCCAGGGCCGCCGTGCAGCTCGGTGCCCTGGGGCGTCGACGGTGTGCCGGCCTCCGCCACTGCCGGCGACGTCCAGGGCAGGCTCGCCAGGGCTGGCCGCGGCGCAAGGCGCCCGCCAGCCGCTCGCCGGCCGTGCCGGTGGTTGCCTTACACCGTGACACCGTGTCCGCACGACGGACATCCAGGAGCTTCGGACGCCGCGTGCCGACACGCCGGGCAGTGGAAGACCACGGGGCCTCGCCAGGGAACCGTCGGCGGAACCAGCAGCACGGGGCGACGGGCGTTCACCCGCCGCACCCATTGGTGAAGTGGAAATCTCACCGGTTCAGCGTGCCACGGACGCGGCTCCGTGGCGACGGCGCCCCGTGGCCCTCTCGTTCCCGATGTGCTGGCTATGTCGGGCCCGGCCTGATGCCTGCTTCAAAGCAACTAACGGGCGTGGGCGTCGCCGGCCCGTAATATCGCGCTTGCAGCATCGGAGTGGGATGTCGTCATCGTGCTACTATCCGGTCAGGCTGCGCTGTGTCGTTGCTCCGGGGGAGCGGGGGATTTAGTGAAGGCTGTCATCTGGTTTTATCTGCTTATTGGTGTCCCATCGTATTTCCTGCCGAGCATCATTGCGATGGTGCGCAAGCGGCAGGTCGCGTCGGTCATCGTGATCAATTTCTTTCTCGGCTGGACAATCATCGGATGGGTCGGGTCTCTGGCCCTGGCGGTGAGCTCCGGGAACAGGGACACGTCTTCGCAGGCCGTCGGAATCGCGTACTACCCGCCGCCCCCGCGATCCCGGGCCCACCGGGCGATCCGTCGTGGTACCAGCAGCCGGGCCCGTACGGCCCTCCGGCGCAGCATCCGATCCCCGACTCCGGTGGCCAGTGGACGCCGCAGCAACTGCCGGGGGGGCCACCGCCGCAGGGGTGGCAGCCGCCCCCGCCCTCGGGCCCTCACCCCAGGCTTCCCGATCCCGGCGGCCCGAGCGGCCCATATCCGCAGCCCTGATCACCGCAGGTCGGCCGGGGGTACCGGGCACCAGAGGCGGGAATCGCGAGGTTCGGTCTCGGTGCCGACATCCCGGCACTGAAATCAGGAGCTGGTCTTCGGCGGTCGGCGACACGGGCGGGACTCTCATTCCCGGGTCATCCGCCGATACTTTCCCGGATCCTCGCGGTGGTTTGCCGGCCGGCCCATCTCATCACCGCGGCGGGCAGCATCAGCACGCTACCGGCCTCCTTCCGAACGACGTCGAAGGCCAGTCCCAGTGTCCGCGGCATCGGGGTATGGGCCGGCGGGACCGGGGCGAACAGACCCGCGGCAAACCGTGTGGCGACGGCAGCCGATCTCCAGAGGAGCCCCGCTGAGACCGCCTCGGCGCATGACTCCGTGGCGATCTCGGCGTCGGCGAACATGGCGAAGAGCTCGTCCAGGCCGGGGTCGGGCGTGGCCGTCCACACCCGCAGGAAACGTGCCCCCGCGGTGAGAAGGCCGCCTTCTTCCCGATCCTCCTCGATCGCGACGGCGAGGCGGGGCAGCTCCTCGGTGAGGATGTCGGCGTGCAGCCGCCGGGCGACCGCGAGCGCAGTCGTCACGAGGGGTTCTGCTCTTGCCTCCGGATCGTCGAGGAAGGACAGCTCCGCGAGGATCGCCTCGCTCTGCGCGTCAAAGTGCTCGCCCAACCGGGTCTGATGGCTGCCCCCGACGGCGAGCTGGCGCAGCTGGTCGTGAGTGTCCTTGGCCGACAGGCCGAGCTGGCGCAGCCGGCCCGGGTCGAGGACGGCCTGGACCATGCGCGTGGCACCGTCCAGCCGGCCCCAGATCCAGTCGTTGACCCGCCAGGACCTGCTGGAGAACCCGCCGAACCAGAACAGTTCCGTTCCGGCGATCTTGGCCGGGGTGGTGGGCCCGCCGAACGAGTTGGGGGTGAAGCCGCTGATCTGCTGGAGCAGCACCTCCTGCTCCACCTCGGGCGGCGCGCCGGAGATCGCGATCTGGCACACCTCTACCGCCAGCAGCCTGCGCAGCAACGATGCCGGGGACGGCTGCGCGCCGTCGGGAAACAACGCCTCGACCAGGTTGTGCAGCAACTCGGCCTCGTCCGCCGCCTCGGGGTCGCCAGCCGCGCCGGGCGGGCCGGCCGGCGGACCACCCGGCGGACCGCCCGGCCGGGCGCGCGCGGCGACATGCCGCAGATCGCCGCCCGCCTCGGCCAGGACGCGCGCGATCCGCTCCGCGACGGCGCCCAGTCGGTCAGGTAGGGAGGCGGCCGGGGCCTCCTTGGCCCTCGGCGGCAGCGGCCAGCGTGACAGCGCGGCCTGTACCCAGGAACGAAGGCACTCCTGGCGCTCCGTCGCGTCCGAGCCCCGCGCCGGGGCAGCCGGCGGCCGGGTGGCCCAGCTCCGCCAGAACACCTCGTCGTCGCGGCCGCATTCACGAAGCTCGGCCAGCGCCTCGTGGAGGCGCCGGCGGTGCCCGCGCAGCCGTCGGCGGGTAGTCGCCTCGGCGGGGTCGGTCGGATCGGCGAGCCACATGGCACGCTTGAAGACGTCGACCGAGAGGGCGCCGATGCGCTCGACCGGCTCGACTCCCCAGGCCCAGCGTGCGGGGTCGGCGTCAGCGGCTGGCAGATGGTCGTCCGGTGGTATGTAGGAGACGCCGCCGGCGTGTGTGCCGACGTCCCGTAGCACCGCCGCGAGCTCGGGACGGCTCCACCAGATCCGGGGCCGCGGGGTGGCCGCCGCCAGCAGCGCACCGATGCGGTCGGCCTCCTGGTACGAGCGTGTGGTCCGGTAGCCGCCCATCAGCTTCTCGGCGAGCTTCTCGTTGAGGTGGTGGACGATCCTCGCGCGGTCAGGGCGGTAGCGGCGGACCCGGTCGTTCGTCGCCTGGATCTCGGTGAGCTCGGCGTCGACCGACTGCGCGTAGGGCAACGTGGCCAGCGTCCGCAGCACCGCGGCCGGCGTCGGCGGCCGGTCGTCGGTATCGCTGCCGAGGCTGTAGACGTCGCCGAGGCCGGCGACCTCGGCCGGGGCGGGACTGCTCGGGTCGGGGTTCACCTGCACCAGGAGCCGTCGTACCTGTCGCTCCGCCGGCTGGGCGTAGATCGCGGCGAGCGCCGGTTTCACCGGCTGGTTCAGCAGCACTCCGCCGTCCATGACATACCGGCTCCGGTCGAACCGCGCCACCGCCGGCCGGCCCGCGCCGGCGCCCATGTCCGGATGGTGGGAATCCCTCCCCGCTTCCCCCACCGGGACGAAACTCGGTTCGAAGGCGACCGGGAACGACGCGGTGCTCCGGCTCGCCAGCGCCAGCCGGCGGGTGATTCCCGGATCCCGGAACGGGTCAAGCCCGGGTGACGCGTCGGCGGCCCGGGTGAAGCGGAGAACTCCGGCGTGGGCGGACTCGATGATCTCCGTCCCGAAATCGTCGACATACTGTTTCGGCTGGCCGCGCAGCAGCGTCGTGTTGATGATCAGGTCGATCGGCCGCTCGCTCGGCGGCACGTACCGCTGGGACCGTTCGCCCGCGGGCACGATGCGCTCGAAGGCACTGACCAGCTCGGGCAGGAAGTAGTCATCACCGCGCAGGAGGGACACCGGCCGCGGTTCACGAGGGTCGCGCAGCAGCGTGTCGAACGAGCCCAGCTCGGCCCACAACTCGCCGAGCGGCCGTAGATCGGCCCCGTACGCCTGGGCGTACGCCAGGAAAGCCCCGTTGACGCCCCCGGCCGACGTCCCCGCGATCACATCGGCCCGCGCCCGTCCGTGGACGAGATCAAGAAGCCCGCCGTAGACCGTCGCCGACTCCGAGAAGCGCGGCTCCGCCTTACCCGCGCCCTGGTCACCCGGACGGCTCCGGGTCAGCGCGTTGATCTCGTTGACCACCCCGCTCATCCACACCGCGAGGCTTATCCCGCCATTGAGAACAACCGCGAGCCGAATGTCCTCCAGGTCGTCATGGTCGACATTGAGCTGGTTGCCGCTGCGGCTCATCGCTCTCCTTGAGGAAAACCCCGCGCGCTGGGAACAGAGGCCTGGTTTCGGTGGACTTACCGGCAGTCCTCACCGCGTCCATCCGGCCGCGGGTGGCTGTCACCGTTCCGCGCATGTAACCACTGACCCGGGCCGGCGGTGCCCGTGCCACGCCGACGTGACCCGGGCCCCCCGCCCCGCCCCGGCGTGGCGTGGCGGGGCACGGTCACGGGAACGGCGCATGTGTCTCTGGCCAGCGGCGCTGAGCGATCAGGTGACCGGGCCGGGCACCGGTACCGGCGCGGACTGCCGAGCCGGGAGCCGGCGGGTGAGGAAGAGCGCGGTCAGGGCGATCGCGGCGAGCAGCGACAGGGCCGCCCGCAGACCATCGATGCGGGCGTCCGCGTTGGTGGCGGTGATCGCCCTTGCGGCGTCCGGCGGTACTCCGGCCTCGTCGAGCCTGATCTTCAGATCCCGGTCCGACAGGAAGGGGACGCCCTCGCTCAGCCGCACCTCGGCCTGTGCGCCCAGCTCGGCCGGTACGGCGGGGTCGTGCCGTATGCCGGTGAGGAACGACGAGGTCAGCGCGGAGATCAGCACCGCTCCAGCCGCCGCGGTACCGATCGACGCACCCAGGTTCGTCACCGTGTTCTGCACCCCACCGACCTCGCCGGTGTGCTCGTCGGCGACGGCGGAGACGGTGACGCTGCCGAGCTGCGACGCGAGCGAGCCCACCCCGAGGCCGGCGAGAAGCATCGGCCAGGTCACGATCTCCGGTCCGGCACCGACGTCCAGAGCGGCAATCATGATTGCTATTCCGGCGAACAAGGCGAGGAAACCGCCGCGGATGACGCGCCGCGGTGAGGCATGTGGGAAGACCTTGGGGATGCCGACGGCGGCTGCCAGCAGGGCGACGGACAGCGGCAGCAGGCGGACGCCGGTAGCGACCGCCGAGAGCCCGAGCGCCACCGACAGATACAGCGGGACCACGAAGAAAAGCCCCGCCTGGAGCAGATACTGGAAGAAGAACGAGGTGAGCCCGGCCCGCAACGTCCGGCTCCGCAGCAGCGCCGGATCGAGCAGCGCGGCGGCGCCGTGGGCCAGCCGGTAGTCCTGCCACCGGACAAAAAGCAGCAGGATGGTTCCGCCCGCGAGGGCCAGCCAGATCACGGGTGAGAGCCCCAGCCAGGCGGGTGCTCCGGGTGCCGGGCGGACCAGGCCCCAGCTCCCCGAACGAAGGACGCCGTACACGATGAGCGCCAGGCCGGTCGCGGACAGCCCGGTACCCACGAGGTCGAGGCGTCCCCCCGCGGTCGGCGGAGTGTCCGCCATCCCGCGGGTCAGCCACAGGATGACGCCCACCACGAGAACCTCGCCCGCGAAGACCCAGCGCCAGGACAGATAGGTGGTGAACAGGCCGCCGACGAGCGGGCCCGCCGCGACCGCGATCGCGCCGGCGGCGGCGACCAGCCCGTAGGCGCGCGGTCGCTGCGCCGCCGCGAAGTTCGACGCGACCAGTGCGACAACCGCGGGCATGATCAGCGCCGCACCGACCCCTTCGAGGAACGACCAGCCGAACATGAGGGCGGCGAGATTCCCGGAGACGGCTGTCGTCAGCGACCCACAGCCGTAGACGACGCAGCCGATGGTGAACACCCGCCGATGCCCGAAGAGCTGCCCCAGCCTGCCGCCCGTAATCATGAACGCCGCCATCACCAGGGTGTAGAAGGTGATGGCGGTCTGGATTCCGGTCACCGTGGTGCCGATGTCCGAGGCCACGGTGGCGATCGACACGTTCATCACCGAGCTGTCCAGGGTCATGAGAAACTGCGCCGCCGCCAGGGTGGGAAGAACGGCCAGGCTGGCCGAAGCGGTCTCCGGCCCGGCTCCGGGGCCCTGGATCCCGGCTGTCCCGGGGGTCCGTGGTGTCATCGTTCACGCCCGGGCCGACGCCTGGTGACGTCAGGGTCTCCGCCTCCGGCCGTGTCGCTGACGCCTTTGTCCGCTCGCCTTTCCGCTCTGGTGTGAGCGGCTGCCCTGCGTGTCTCATTGTACCACATTCCGACGATCGCCCCTCCGGTGAGAACAACGCCAAAACCGATCAGCCAGGAAAGGATCGTGAAAACGACGCCGATGCTCCCGTAGTTCCGCTCGTTCGTGACGATGGACGCGGAGAAGGTAAATCTGCTCACCACGCCAAGACCGGTCAGCCCGACCGTCGTGAACGCGGCGGCCGGCCAGGCCTCGCGCCACCCGAGCCGTCCGAGGGTGAGGACCCTGATGCCGATCCAGAGAAGGAACAACAGACCCGTGGTACTGAGCAGGCCGTAGCAGATCTGGCCGGTAGCGGTGCTGGTGAGCAGCGCCCCGGCGCCGGTGGCACCGGCGAGAAAGACAATGAGCGCGCAGAGCCAGATTACCTGGGCCGGGATGCCCCGAAGCCCGAGCGGCTGGACCCGGAAAACCTGGACGTACACGGACTGCACCGTCGCGGCCAGGGTGAGGCCGCCGAGGATCAACCAGAGCGCACCCACCACCGTCCAGCCGTTGTGGACCGTCCCGTCCTGTGGCGCGAACAGCCGTTCGACGGCCTCCGCGGCATCCTGGTTCAGGCCCATCCGCCTGATGATTATTTCTGCCGCGCCTCCGGGGCGTAGCGGCGACAACGCGGCCAACGCGATAATAAAGGGGAAGAACATCATCAGAATGAGTGCGGCGAGACTCATCGAACTGTTGATCAGATCACCCTGCCGCAGTCTGGATGTCAGATCCTCCGCCGCGGTGTTCCGGAACCGTGCCCGGATCGGCCGGGTCTTTTCCGTCAGATGCCCGGACCATCGCCGCGGCCGGTCCGCGGCGGAGCCGATGGATTCGCCGGATGGTCGAGATATGCGCCGATCGCCGGGCGCGCGTCGGCTCCCGGGCATAAATCTCCTCCGACCGCGAGTTCCCGCCCGTTCGGCTGGCTGCCAACCGGGCCGTGCCCCTCAGCATCCCGGCGCGCGAGCGTCCTCGCATCTGCGGTGTCCGAAATGGCGGAGCATCCTCCTCGCGACGAAGAGGCGAAAAGGTTCGAGATCACGGTAAGCTGCGAAGAAGCCAATTGTAGTTTGTGCTGAAATTTCCTAGTTCCTCTTTAGGTCGACTCCGGGTTTTTCCAAACGAGCAGGAGGATCTCAACGTAGCCGGCGTGCGCGGAGCACCAGGTCGTCGACGGGGTGCGCGCCGGCTCCGCTGTCGGGTGCGACGCGCGGCCGTTGCTCGTTGAGCTCCACCTCCCAGTCGTCGTCGAGCAGTGCGGAGACCATCGCGGGCCAGACGTAGTCGGCCGGGTCGAATCCGCTGTCGTGTACCGGATGGGTGTCCATTCCCGCGTGGTGCACGAGCAGGAGCAGGCCGCCGGGGGTGACGGCGGCGAGCAGCGCTCGTTCGGCCGCGGCGTCGGGGGTGCGCAGCAGGGCCGGGTACTGCGCGGAGACCAGGTCGAAGGACGCGGGCGGGAGCACGGCCTCGGTCAGTTCGGCGTGGACCCATCGGACGGCGACGCCGGCGTCCCGCGCATGCCCGGCCGCCCGCTCCAGTGCCAGGCCGGAGACCTCGAGCGCGGTCACGTCCCAGCCGCCGCGCGCGAGCCAGACCGCGTCCGCGCCCTCGCCGCAGCCGACGTCGAGCACCCGCCCGGGCGTGAGCGCGGCGACCTCGGCCACGAGCGCGCCGTTGGGCCGGCCGCTCCACAGCTGCTCTCGTTCGGAGTACCGCGTGTCCCACTCCGCCTGCACTGCCGGATCTCCGACGTACCCGTCGAGAGCGGAGCGGGTGTCGGGCACGGGTGATCCTGTCGCGATGTCGTCGATCATTGGGCCACTCTCGCCCAGGACGTGGCCAGCCACCAAATCTGTTTGCTGATGTGGCAAACAGATACTCGGGTCTGGCGCCGGCTGTCAGGTCCTCGGCCCCACGGGCGCCCAGGTGACGCCGCTGTGCTCGACCCATCCGGTCGGGTCGGCGAGGACGGCGTCGACCTCGCCGCTGAACAGGCCCGAGGCCGACCAGCCGCTGTCCCCGAGCACCGTGAGGATCCTGCCGGGTGCGGAGAGGCGGCGGAAGGCCCCGTCAGTCGGCCCGATCGGCCCCGGCGGCAGGGCGGTCTCCGTCCGACAGCGCACCGGTGCCGAGGGTGCGCCAGAGGAACTCGTAGGTCAGAGCCGACTTGTGGGCCAGCTGTTCGTTGTCGGCGGCCCCGCCGTGACCGCCTTCGATGTTCTCGTAGTAGCGGACGTCGTAGCCGAGCTCGCGAAGCCGCGCGACCATTTTGCGGGCGTGCCCGGGGTGGACCCGGTCGTCGCGGGTCGACGTGGTGATGAACGTCGGCGGGTAACGACGGCCAGGACGGACGTTCTGGTACGGCGAGTATTCCCTGATGAACGCCCAGTCGGCCGGATCGTCGGGATCGCCGTACTCGGCCACCCACGAGGCTCCGGCCAGCAGCTGGTGGTAGCGGCGCATGTCGAGCAGCGGCACCGAGCAGACGACGGCTCCGAACAGCTCCGGATAGCGGGTCAGCATGACGCCCATGAGCAGCCCGCCGTTGGAACCGCCCTCGATGCCGAGCTGGGCCGGCGTGGTGATCCCACGGTCGACCAGATCGCCGGCCACGGCGGCGAAATCCTCGTAGGCGCGCAGCCGGTTCTCGCGGAGAGCCGCCTGGTGCCAGTCCGGCCCGTATTCGCCGCCGCCGCGGATGTTGGCGACGACATAGGTGCCGCCGCGCGCCAGCCAGGCGCGCCCCACAGTACCGCTGTAGCCGGGGGTGAGTGAGACCTCGAAGCCGCCGTACCCGTAGAGCAGCGTGGGCCCGGGTTTTCCGGTACCGACGACAAAATAGGGGACGCGGGTGCCGTCCTCGGACCCGGCGAAGTACTGGCTGACGGTCAGGCCGTCGGCCGGGAAGAACGCCGGCGCCTGTTTGAGGATCTCGGGCTCCGCGCCGACGTCACCGCGGTACAGGGTCGCCGGCTGGGTGTAGCCGCTGGCATTGACGTAGTACTCGTCGTCGACGTCGGGGTTGGTGTCGAGAACGTCGGCGGAACCGGCGTCCGGGAGGCCGGCCAGCGGCGCCGACACCCAGCTGCCCGCGGCGGTCGGCGTGAGCACGGTGAACTGGCTCTTCACGTCCCGCAGCGTGGCTAGAACCAGATGGTTACGGGTCCACGCGTGGTAGGAGAGCGAGGTGTGCTCGTCCGGGGCGAAGAGGATCTCGAGTTCTCGCCGCCCGGCGAGGAACGCGTCGAAGTCGGCGGCGAGCAGGGCGCCCGCCGGATGGACGTCGTCGCCGACGACCCACTCCGACCGGGTCGTGATGAGCAGCCACTCCCGGTGCACCGAGGCGTGCGCGTCTTCCGGGACGTCGATGCGCACCAGCCCGGTCGGAGCACGCAGGAACGTGTCAGTGCGGTAGAAGTCGACGCTGCGGCGGACGAAGTCACGCTCGAAACCCTCGGTCGAGTCGTGGTACGCGCCGACCGAGACGTCGTCCGGCTCGCCTTCGAAGACGGTGACGGCGTCGCCGAGCGGAGTGCCGCGCCGCCATTCTCTGACCAGCCGGGGGTAGCCGGAGGAGGTCAGCGAACCTTCGCCGAAGTCGGTGCCGACGTAGACCCGGTCCGCGTCGATCCAGCCGATCGTGCTCTTGGCCTCGGGCAGGAAGAAGCCGTCCTCGACGAAGGTCCTGGTGACCAGGTCGAACTCCCGGACGACGGAGGCGTCCGCCCCGCCGCGGGACAGCTCGACCAGAGCCAGCCGGTACCCGGGGTGCAGCACGTCGGCGCCGTGCCACACCCAGTTCTCCCCCTCGCGGTCGGCGAGCGCGTCGACGTCGAGCACGACCTCCCACTCCGGGACGGCGTCGCGGTACGAGGCCAGCGAGGTGCGCCGCCACAGGCCACGCGGATGAGTCGCGTCCCGCCAGAAGTTGTAGAGGTACTCGTCCCGCGTGACCGGGTACGGAATCCGGTCATCCGAGTCGAGCACCTCGCGGATGTCCGCGCGCATCTCGGTGAACCCGGGGGACTGGGTGAGCTCGGCGAACGTCTCGGCGTTGCGCTCCCGCACCCAGGCGAGAGCGGCTTCCCCGGCGACGTCCTCAAGCCAGCGGTACGGATCATCGTCGGCCACCTCCCAAGTCTGCCCGATCGCGGGCACCACGGGCGGCGGGAGCGAGGATCGGAGGAGACCGACGAACCGAATCGGGGGAGACCGACGAACCGATCAGAGGGTCGGGCCCGACGTGGGTCAGCCGGGTTGACCGGTCGGTCAGCTGGGCTGCCCGGTCGGCATGATCGTGAGCTGCTGGATGTTGGCGCGCGGCGGCAGGGCGGCGATGAAACCGACCGTCTCGGCGAGGTCCTGGGCGGTGAGCCACTCCGTCGTCTCCCTGGAGCCCGCCAGCCACTGGAGCGCGCCCTCGTCGGTGACGTGGCTCTGCAGCTCGGTGGCGACGATGCCCGGCTCGATGGCCGACACCCGCACGTGCTTGGCGCCCAGCTCGACCCGCAGGTGACGGGACAGGTGGGTCACATAGGCCTTGGTAGCGGCGTAGACGGCGAAGTTCGGGAAGATGTTCTGCGCCGCGATCGACGAGGTGTTGATCAGATCGGCGACGCCGCTCTCACCGGCGGCGGTGACCAGCTGCGGGATGAACGCGCCGATCACGTTCATCAACCCGGTGATGTTGAGGTCGATCTGGTGCTGCCACTGGTCGACGGCCAGTTCCTCGATCGGGGCGGGAAGCATGACGCCCGCGTTGTTGAACAGCAGGTCGGCGCCGCCCAGCTCGGCCGCCACCCGGCCGGCGGCGGCGTGAGCCGCGGCGGCGTCGGTCACGTCGACAGCGATCGCGACGGCGGTACCGCCGTTCTTCCCGATCCTGGCGACCAGCTCGTCGAGCCGGTCGGCCCGGCGGGCCAGGACGGCGACCCGCGCGCCGAGCTGGGCCAGGTGCTCGGCGCAGGCCTCGCCGATTCCGCTGGAGGCCCCGGTGACGACCGCGACCCGGCCGGTCAGCGGCTTGGTGGTGATGTTCGTCGTCGCTGTCATGCTGCGCACCTTCCGATTGTGGCGAGATGGGGCGACGTGGCCGGGGACGGTTCAGGGTCGTGTCCGGCCACGTCTCCAGCGCACCACCACGCGCCTCTGATCGCAGGCTCTGAGTGGGCCCTGACCGGGCAGGTACCGGGAAGGCAGGTACGGACAGGGCCACCTGGCAGGGGTCCGCCGCCGGTCGAGCTGGCAGACACTGGGTGCGTGGACCGTGGTAGCGAGATCGCGGACTTCCTGCGTTCCCGTCGCGCCCGGCTGACCCCCGAGCGGGCCGGGCTGGCACTGGACGGCCGTCCCCGACGGGTTCCGGGCCTGCGCCGGGACGAAGTGGCACGCCTCGCCGGTGTGAGTACCGAGTACTACACCCGTCTCGAGCAGGGCCGGGCGGTAGGTCCGTCCCCGCAGGTCGTCGACGCGCTGGCCCGCGCGTTGCAGTTCGATCCGGCGGAGCGCGAGCATCTCACCGATCTGCTGGCGCGGCCGCCGTCAGCCCGCCGTGCGCCGACCGGTCCGCAACGGGTCCGTCCGGGTCTCCACCTGATGCTGCGGACGTTGGAGCACGTCCCCGCGTTCGTTCTGGGCCGGCGCACCGACGTGCTGGCCGCCAACGGTCTGGCCCGCGCGGTCCTGACCGATTTCGACGCCCTGCCCGCCCCGCGGCGCAACCTGGCCCGGTACTACCTCCTCGACCCGGACGCCCGGGACAGGGTCGGAGACTGGGCTCAGATCGCCGCGGAGACGGTCGCCATTCTGCGGCTCGAGGCCGGCCGCCACCCACACGACAGGCGGCTCGCCGACCTGGTGGGCGAGCTCACCCTACGTTCGCCGGAATTCACCATCTGGTGGAACGACCACCGGGTGCTGCGCCGTACCCACGGGACGAAGCGTTACCACCACCCGGTGGTCGGTGATCTGCACTTCGCGTACGAATCCTTCCAGCCTCCCGGTGACCCGGACCAGACGCTGTGCGTCTACAACGCCGAGCCCGGTTCGGCCACCGCCGAGGCGCTGCGGCTGCTGAGCAGCTGGACGACTGCCGACAGCGAGACGCGTTCACCGCGCGCGGACGCGCGGTGAACGGCGCCGTGCCCGTCACGGCGGTGATGCGTCACCCCCCTAGTGGTCGCGCCCGTTGATTCGTCGGGGTTCATGCGGCCCGCGGGCGTAGCGCGTGCCGGTCGTGGTTCCTGATGCGGGCCAGGAGCTGGTTGAGGTCGGTGCGGGTGAACTTCCAGTCGAAGGGCCTGGCCGCGGCGTTGTGGTGCTTCTCGAAGGCGAGGATCTGGGCGGCGAGCTCGTCCAGGCCCTCGAGGTCGTCGGGGGTGAGGAGCGTGCGCTGGATGACGGAGAAGTAGACCTCGACCTGGTTGAGCCAGGAGGCGTGGACGGGCAGGTGAACCATCCGCGCGTTGGGGTAGGCGCTGTGCGGGCGGTCGGCGGCGGCGGCCCGGTTGCGGTGGGAGGCTCCGTTGTCCACGACCCAGAAAACGCGCCTGGCTGAGGCGTACGGCTCAGCGCTCATGACCTGGTCCACGAGCGCGGTGAACGGCTTTATCCCGGTGGACGGCTCGCACCGGCCCATCACCCTCACGTGGTGGACGTCGTAGGTGGCCAGGTAGGCCGGGGTGCCGTGCCGGTGGTATCCGCTCTCGGCCCGCATCGCCCGGCCGGGGCCGGGCGGGAGCGGCAGGTGCAGGCGCATCCGGGCCTGAACGCCGGGTTTCTCGTCGGCGCTGAGGACGTACTCGTCCGGGCCGAGGGGCTGTCCTTCCCATTCCCGCTGGTAGAGATCCAGCACGCGCCCGGCCTTCACGGCGAACCGCGGGTCGCGGGGGAAGATCCACGACCGGTGCTGCCAGGGTTTCAGGACGTCATCGGCGAGCCAGCGCCGCACGGTAGACGCCGACGGCGCGGGAGTGATGCCGCTGGTTGCCGTCTGGCGGGCTAGCTCAGGACAGATCCAGCGAGCCAGCGGAGCCCCGCTCGCGGCGGGCATCTCGCACGCCAGAGCTTTGACTTCGGCTGCCCACCGCAGCATGATCACAAAAGTCGGTGAACGTATCGGGCCACGGCACTAGCGAGAATTAGCATCCGCGACCTGCGGCGCTAGCTAACCTGCTTGCGGTTGCCAGCGGTGGCCCGGCGGAACCGGGACAGCGATCACGGCAGTGGGGCGTGCAGAGCGTACTCGATAGGGATCTCCTGTCCGGCGAGGAACAGCCGCCACCGGCCGTCCTGACCCCGCACCATCAGCTTCTGGCGTCCTTGGGGGCTCTCGGCGTCGAGGTACTCGGCGAGTGAGGTAACCCGCAAACCGGCTGCCACGGCAGCGGTCACGATCTCGCCCAGGCCGTGGGGGTACTGCACGGTGTGCGTGGTCTGCAGGCGGGTGGCGCTGTCGGCGTAGAACGTCGTCGAGGGCAGCCAGTGTGCCGCTCCACCCTGGTAGGGAAAGTCGAACCGGACCGGCTCCGCGGTATCGATCATCTGCGTCAGCGGATGCCCGTCGATCAGCACCAGGACTCCACCGGGGCGCAGGGCCGTGGCCGCGGAGGTCATCCACGCCGCCACGTCCGCGATCCAGGGCAGCACCCCATAGGAAGCGAACACCACGTCGAACGACGCGGCGAGATCACCCGGAAGTCGCTGCGCGTCCGCCTGGACGAAGCGTGCTTCGAGACCGGACGCGGTAGCCAGGGCGCGGGCACGCTCCACCGCGACACCCGAGAAGTCCAGCCCTGTCACACGGGCACCGAGCCGAGCCCAGGACAAGGTGCCCAACCCGAAGTGACACTGCACATGGAGCAGATCGACATCGGACAGCGACCCGACCGCCGCCGTCATCTCGTCCCGCTCCCGGGCGGACAGCGCGCACCGCCCGGCGAGGAAACCTTCGACGTCGTAGTAGTCGTCCTGCCCGTGCAGACGTGCCAACTCGTCCCACCGTGCCCGGTTCAGCTCCAGTGCCTCGCTCACGGAACATGAACTGTAGCGGCACAGCCCCAGCCAACGGAGTGCCTTGACGGCCATCTGTCCCGTGACGCGAAGCGCCTGGAACACCATCGGCCAGGGCCCAATGCCGTGAAGCTTAAGTCGATCTTGAATAGTTGATGTTCGCTGTTCGTGGCTGGCGGGTGGTACGGCGTGGCGGCGTGGCATCGGTGCCGCTGGGTGGTTTGGTCACGGTTCGTGGCTTCGATGGTGACTCCGGACCAGGTGTCGGTGGGTGTGCTGGTGACGGCGGTGCCGCGGGACGCGGTGGACGAGGCGGTGGCGGCCTGCGGCGTCGGTGAGCGGCGCAGGGGCGGGAAACTCCCACCCCATGTGACGGCCTATCTGACGTTGGCGATGTGTCTGTTCTCAGACG
>NZ_KB891169.1 GCF_000373365.1 Parafrankia discariae | reverse complement strand
CCACTGAGGGTCGGCGGCGGAGATGACCTGCACCCCAACATGATCTACCAGGCAGCCCCGAGGCCCGGCATCCGGGTTACGAAACAGCCTTTAGTGCTCACAGCCCGTCCCCGCCTCCGGCATGCGTCGCGTATGCACTCCATGCGCGGGGTGTGAAGCCCGGGGGGAAGCCCAAGGGTCGGTGATCCATCCACAGGCTACAGGCAAGGGGAAGGCCGGAAGGGTGAATAAGGTGAAGCCTCGATGGAAGCCTCGTTAAGAAAGAACGCCGGTGATGGGATGCTGATACGGCGGTTAGGGCCTGCCGTTGAGAAACGGCGGTGGCAGCCGGGGGTATGTGCTTGGCTGCACGAGCACCACGGCTCCGGGGTAGAGAGGACACCCGACACCGGTCGCATCTCACACGTGCGGAACGCGGAAACCTCGCTACGGTCCGGGGAAGTTGACCTGTCCCCGGTAAGCCGACCGTAAGGGGGGCTGAATCCCGTGGCGAGACAGGATGGCTCGAGAAGCGAACGGCGGCATGTCGAAAGACAACAGGAAAGCGGGCGCAGGTGGCTGGACCTCCACCCGGCCGTATCCGTATAACTGGCCGCATACCAGGCTTGGTGCCTGGGTTCCGAAAGGAAGCTGACGCGAGCCGGGTAGCCCTTTGAACGAGTCGATGCCCATGAACCGCCAGAATCCGAGGAGCATGTTAGGCGCCATGGAGAAAGATATGACCACCACCACCGTCGATATGGCGGCGGTCGGCGTGTCCCACGCCATGGTGAACGGATCCGAGGAGCCACTCGACTGGGACGCTATTGACTGGCGGACTGAGGAGAACAAGGTACGGCGGCTACGGCAGAGGATCTTCAAGGCGGCGCAGGCAGGCGACTGGAAACAGACACGCAACCTGCAGAAGCTCATGCTGCGCAGCCGAGCCAACACGCTGGTCAGCGTGCGGCAGGTGAGCCAGCGCAACACCGGCCGCCGTGCCGGTGGTGTCGACGGGCGGGTTGCCCTGACCTCCCGGAGCCGAGCCGAACTGGCGATCTTCCTGCATCGCCAGACCACACTTGGCCGGGCGCTGCCGGTACGGCGGGTGTACATACCGAAAAGAGGCGGAAAACAACGCCCAATCGGGATTCCTGTCATCGCTGACCGCGCCCAGCAGCAGCGGGTGCGTAACGCGCTGGAACCCGAGTGGGAAGCTCGGCTGGACGCCAGACAGTACGGCTTCCGACCGGGCCGCGGCTGCCACGACGCGATCGAAATGATCTGGAAAGTTGCACGCGGGAGAAACACCCGCGGCTGGGTCCTCGACGCGGACCTGGAAGCCGCATTCGACCGACTCGACCACAACCACCTACTCGAAAAGCTCGACGGCTTCCCCGCACGGGAACAGGTCCGGGCCTGGCTGAAGGCAGGTGTGGTCGACAAGGGCCGGTACACCCCGACCAAGAAAGGAGCTCCACAAGGCGGGGTAATCTCACCGTTGCTCTTGAATATAGCACTCCAGGGCATCGAGGAAGCCGCCGGGACCAGGCACAAGAAGAACGGAGACACGCAACGGGGAACCCCTGCCGTGATCGTCTACGCAGACGACCTGGTGGCTTTGTGCCACAGCCGCGAGCAGGCCGACCTGGTCCAGGAACGACTCACAGCATGGCTGGCACCGAAAGGTCTCCGCTTCAACCCGGCGAAGACCCGCATCGTGGCCATTGAAGACGGGTTCGATTTCCTGTCCTTCAACGTCCGGCGGTATCACACCGCCGACGGCCCGAAGCTGCTGATCAAGCCCAGCAAGGAGTCGCTGGTCACCATCCGGCGACGGCTGAAGACTGAGATCCACACCCTGCGCGGCCATCCGGCAGCCGACGTGGTCAACCGCCTCAACCCAATCATCCGGGGACAAGCGGCCTACTACCGCACCGGAGTATCGAAGGTGACCTTCGCCGCCCTCGATCACTGGCTATGGAACCGGCTCCACAGCTGGGCCCGCCGCCAGCACCAGCGGAAAAACCGCAGGTGGGTCGCGCGACGCTACTTCGGCCGCCACCACCCGTCCAGGAACGACAAGTGGGTCTTCGGCGACCCGAAAACCGGCGCCTACCTCCACCGATACTCCTGGACACCGATCGTCCGGCACGTCCCCGTGGCGGGCCGGTCGTCTCCCGACGACCCCGCCCTGGCCCGGTACTGGGCCGACCGGCGCAGCCGGCACAACCGCCGTCACCCGCCGCTGGCCCCGACCACCCAACGCGCTCTGCGCACCCAAACCGGGCGGTGCGCCCGCTGCGGGGACTTCCTGCTCCACACCGGGGACCCACCCGACTCCCCCCACCAGTGGGAGGCGTGGTTCCGTGCCACCCGCACCGCGATCACCCGAACGGCGATCCCGGTGCCCGGCACCCCCGGCCCGGCCGGCGATCGACCCCGCCTCGTACACGCCAGCTGCCACCGCCGCCAACCAACCGGCGAGACAGCCGACACGGACAGCAACCTGTAGGGCCTGCCCGCCCACGCGGGCCGCTTGAGCCCGGTGCCGCGACGAGTGGCACGCCGGGTTCTGAAGGGGCGGGGGCGCAGCAATGCGCCCCCGCTACCTGACGACTGCGCGGTGACGCTGCGGCGGTTGTACTGGTTCTTCGTCCTGGAGGTCGGCTCCCGCTCCGTCCACATCCTCGGGGTCACCGCCCACCCCGA
>NZ_KB891168.1 GCF_000373365.1 Parafrankia discariae | reverse complement strand
GCCTACCGGGTCAAACGCCCAACAGACACCGGCACCCGCCATGATCGACCGGCCACGATCATCCTCGCTCGCGCCGCTTAACTAAGCGGCATTGCGCCATAGGTATGAGACGCGCGAAGGACATCGGGACCTTCCAGCGAGTGGGAAGCGCCGTCTGGCGGGACGTGTAGTACGGCAATTAAGCACCATCGGGCTGGCGGCCGTCAAATGCCCGCCCGTGAAAAAAAGTTTCCGGGGAAGATGAAAAAACAGCTGTCGAAACGTATCGACGTGCTGGTAAAAACTGCTGCGGCGGAGGTGTTCAAATCCGTGACCTGCGGAAATAGTTGCGACAGGGTGTCTCGGTCGGAGGCGGCGGATCAGGTGAGGTCCAGGCGGGCGGTCGCGGTGGTCGGCGGCGAAGAATGAAGGAGAAGCGGCGCCCCGGGCGTCCTCGCGAAGGGCGTGGAAATGACGACAAAGACGACGGTGTCCGCCTCCTTCTTGGCTATGTGGCCGAGATCCTGGAAAATTACGGACTCACCTACAGCACGCTTGTTCCGGCCGTCGCGAGAAAAACAGGAAAGACGGAACAGGCGGCTTATCAGATGGTGCGCCGGCAGCTGGGAGGTTCCCAGAAGAGGCAGATCGACTGGTGGATTCTGGGGCTGCTTTTCGACCGCGTCCCCGGCGAGGAGGGCCTGACCGTCCGGGAGAAGGGCAGGCGGCTCTACGTCCAGGCGTACCCGGTGTCCCCCGTCCCGCCCCGGGACGACGACCTTCCGGTACCGGCCGTGGAGGTGGCTCCGACCCTGGTCAACCAGATGGTGCGGGAGGTCAGCAGCTTCCTCGCCACCGCCGCGGCAGACCCCGCCCGCCATACCGTCGACTCCACGCCGGCACCCCAGACCAGCACAGTCACGCTCGACCCGGCCCCTCCGCCTCCCGTACCGGCCGCACCCGCCGAACCCACGGGGAGGGAACCCGGCCCGGCGGCGGAGCCCTCGGACAGGCAACCCGAGATCGGCCCGGCCGCCCCTTCGACCGATCTCGACCGACTGAGAAAGATCGTCCGGGAGCTGAAGAAGGAGATCGCCCAGTACCAGGGCGAACGCGACACCGCCATCACCCGGCTTCTCCGGGCGAAAGCCGAACGCCGCGAGGCGGTACGCCGGCATCAGGCCCACATCCACAAACTGCTCGACGCCTCGCACCTGAGGCAGGGCCCTCACACCGACGAAACCCCCACCCGCCACGGACCAGACGCCGGCCCGCTCCAGGACCTCACCTACCCGGCCTACTGGCTTCTGCCGCCCGATCTGTCCCCGGCCGTCCCCGACCCCGTAGACCCCGCCGACCCCGCCGATCCGCCCACGCACAAAGACCGACCGACGGCGGCGGACCGCCTGCAGCACACCATCGCCGACCTCCGGCAGCACGCCCGGCGGATACGGCTCGAACGCGACAAGGCCATCACCCGACGCGCGTGGGAGGTCGCGGCCCTCCTCGAAGGCGAGCATCACTACAACGAACACGTGAACGAACTGGCCACCGCCCTACGCCGCCACCAGGACAGTCCGACCCGGCGCGCCCCGATCCGACGGATCCTCGGCCCCGACACCCAACAGACCGACGAACCTCCCCGCTGAGCCGCGCGGCCGCCACAGCCTCCAGACATCCCGCATCCCGCATCCGCGCCGCGGCCGCCGACAACGTCGCCCAGTCCGCCGGCACGGCGGGTGGGGAGCGCTCGACTGCCGGCGCGTTCCGGGCCTGGGTCGTGCGGCACTGGGCGGCTTTGTCCTCGACCATGCTGCGGCGGCGGACGCAGACCAACGAACCGGCCCGCTGCGCGGCCCTGCTGCCGGTCCTGGCGCGGCTGCCGCAACCGCTGGCGTTGCCGGAGGTGGGCGCGTCCGCCGGGCTGTGCCTGTATCCCGACGCCTACCAGTACCGCTACGGCGAGGACCCCACCGTGTTCGGCCCGCCTGACAGTCCGGTGCGGCTGAGCTGCGCGGTCACCGGGGATGTTCCGCGGCCGACGTCCATGCCCACGGTGGTGTGGCGCGCCGGCCTGGACCCGCATCCGCTCGACGTCACCAGCGACGACGACGTGCGCTGGCCCGAAGCGCTGATCTGGCCCGAGCAGCGGGAACGACGCGAGCGTCTGCACGCCGCGGCCCGCATCGCCCGCGCCGACCCGCCGCGCGTCATCGAAGGCGATCTGCTCGCCGACCTGCCGGCCCTGGCCGCCCAGGCGCCGGCCGGCGCCACACCGGTCGTCTTCCACAGCGCGGTGCTGCCCTACGTCCCGGCCGACACCCGCGCCGCCTTCGCCGAACTGGTCCGAGGCCTGCCGGCGCACTGGATCTCCAACGAGGGCATGGGCGTCCTGCCCGAACTCGCCGCGGCCGTCGAGGCCGACACCGGCGGCCCGGCGAGGTTCCTGCTCGCGCTGGACGACCAGCCCCTCGCGTTCACCGGGCCCCACGGCCAGGAGATCCAGTGGCTGACACCGCGCCAGGCACCCCGTCCACCGAAACCCCTGCCGGCATAGCCAGCGGAGGATCTACCGGCCGGCAGAAGGACGGTCAGGTCGTCCCCGGGTGCGCGGGCAGTTCCGGGTCTGGGACCCACTCACCCGGTTTTCCGGAGCCGCGCCGTGGCGTCGTCGGAGCCGGTGGCCAGGGTGTTGCCGTCCGGGGAGAACGCCACCGAGG
>NZ_KB891167.1 GCF_000373365.1 Parafrankia discariae | reverse complement strand
TCTTCGAAGGCGGCCAGCTCGTCGAACGCCCCACCACCACACCCATCACCCAAGCCGCCTAACGATCACCATCCACAAGTCTTGACTATTTCTCGCCGCTCGCACCGTGCGCCATGATGTTCTTACGCGGTTCGTGGCCGGAAGCGTCCGGCGAGGATATGACCGACCGTGGGGACGCGCTGTCCTGGACCTGGCAGATACGGGGGCGAGGTGGACCGGCGAGATTTCTTCGTCTCCCACGCCGACAGTGACCTGGCATGGGCTGAATGGATTGCCCAGCAGTTGGTCGAGGCCGGGTACACCGTAGAGCTCGACGTGTGGGACTGGGCCGCGGGCACGAACCTCGTGGACGCCATGCGACGCGCGTTGAAACGGGCCGAGCGGGTACTGGCCGTCTACACCGACGCCTACTTCGCCCATCGTCTTTCCCAGGCCGAGCACACCGCAGCGTTCGCGAGCGATCAACCGGGCCGCGTCGTCCCGGTGGTTGTGGCCGACTGCTCGATCCCTGAGCTGTACGCGCCGCTGGCCCGGATCGAGCTGCTCGGGCTGGAGGAGGACGATGCTCGCCGCCGACTCCTCGACGGAGTTTCGGCGGACTCGCACCGGCCCGGTTCACCGGTCACCTTTCCGAGCCGAGCGGAGTTCCCCCAGCGGCTGCCACGGATCTGGAACGTCCCGGCCCGAAACCCGTTTTTCACCGGCCGCGGTGACCTTCTCCGGACATTGGACGGCCGCCTGCGTCAACCCGACGCGGAGGCGATCGCCGTCGTGCCGCTGCGGGGAATGGGAGGTGTGGGCAAGACTCAGCTCGCGGTCGAGTACGCCCACAGACACGCTGCCGGATACCAGATCGTGTGGTGGGTCAACGCGGAGAACCCCACGCTGGCGACCAATGGGCTGGTCGAATTCGCGGCAGCGCTGGGACTGTCTACGGTGGGGCCACCGGCCGAGGTGCTGCGGCTGCTGTGGTCCGCTTTGGCGCGCCGTACCGACTGGCTGCTGATCTACGATAACGCCGACAGCCCTCCCGCTTTGGCTGAGCTTCGCCCACCGGACAGTGGGCGTCTGCTGCTTACCAGCCGCAACCCCGCGTTCGGCCGGTTCGCGGACCTGGTGGAGGTCGGCGATTTCGACCGGCCCGAGTCCGTCGCACTGCTCAGGCACCGCTGCCCGGCCTTGTCGCCTGGCCAGGCTGACCAGATCGCGGCGGCGGTCGGTGACCTGCCACTCGCCGTTGAACAGGCCGGTTGCTTCCTACAGGAAACCGGTCTCGACGTTGCCGACTACCTGGGCCTGCTCGCCGCGGCACCCACGCACGCCGGGCTGGACGATCCCACCGTCGACCGTCATCCAGGCCTGGTCGCGGTGGTGACCGCCAGCCGTGCTCGGCTACGCGCCGCCAGCCCGCGCGCCGCCGTGGTATTCGACCAGCTGGCCTTCTGCGCGCCGAAACTGCTCCCGCTCACTCCTCGCCGACCGGCGGGCGACTCAGGCCGATTCGGGGCGGAAATAGGAGACAGCGCGACGACGGCCGACGTGGTGCGTCAGCTCACGAGTCTCGGCCTGGCCCGGAACAGGGGTACCGCGCTGCAGGTCCACCATTTGATTCAAGCCCTTGTTCGTTCCTTCCTCAGTGACAGTGAACAGTTCCAGCATTGCCAGCAGGCCCAGGAGCTCCTGGCGACTGTCCGTCCAGGAAACCCCGACGACCCGACAGGCTGGTCGTTGTATGCGGTTCTGACCCCTCATGTCCAATCCTCGTCGCGCACTCATTCAGCCTGGAAGTGACCGAAAGCCAGAATTTTCGTGTTCTCCTACTCGACGTCGCCCGTTATCTTGAGCAGTCAGGACGGTCGCAAAACGCATTGGAGATGTCTCTGGCGGCGTATCAGCGTTGGTCCAAGGCGTTTGGCCGAGGACGTGCTCGCCCGCCGCCAGCAGATACTAGGCAAAGATCATCCTCAAACGCTTGGGTCTGCCAGTGTCCTGGCGGAAATCCTGCGCGTGCTCGGGGAAATCGACGCCGCGCGCACCCTCAACGAGGAAACCCTGACGCACCGCCGGGGAATCTTGGGTGACGACCATCCGGACACACTGGTGTCTGCTGCAGAGCTTGCCATTTGCCTTGCTGGTCTTGGAGAACTGCGAGCAGCTCGTGATCTCGACGCGGACACCCTGACTCGCCTGTGGCGAGTACACGGCGATAATCATAGACATACCCTGGCTGTCGCACATAATCTTGCCATCAGTCTCCGAAAACTGGGCGAGCCGGAAGAGGCACGCCGGATCGAGGAAGACGTCGTAGCCCGTCGGCAGCAGGTCCTGGGACCAGACCACGAACACACCCTGGACGCGACTGCCACCCTGTGCGCATGCCTTGCGGACCTCGGCGACCTCCAGGCGGCACACGATCTGGCAGAGCACATCGTCACCCGCCGACAGCGAATCCTCGGCCCTGGCCACCGGGACACGGTGGCCTCGATCAACCTGCTGCAGGACGTGCGCGCCAAGCAGCAACAGCGGGGCGAGGACACCAAGCGGGGAACAGGCACCCGACGCTGGCGGCGGAAGTAGGGCCCCTGGCTCGCAGCCCGCGCTGCGCTGCTACCGACTCGACATCGGCGCCGTCCACGCGACACCTGTCCCGATCATCCCGACGGTGGAGACGGACAACGACGACCAGGTCAGGTACCTCAGCAGCGGCCCTGGTCCGCGCCCTCGGCGTAGATCTCGTCGCCAACGGCGAAAGATCCGGGGCTCCGGGCCATTGACCAAGAACGAGGAGCACTGACACTCACCAGACGGGACGGAGAATCTGTGCTGTTCACAGCCCCAGGTGGGTGGCGGCGTTGTCGTCCCAGACGGTGCCGTCTTCGCGGTAGCGGTCCATGGTGGTGCGGGATTTCCAG
>NZ_KB891166.1 GCF_000373365.1 Parafrankia discariae | reverse complement strand
GCGAAGTCGTGCAGCGGCAGGTTCGTCAGGCCGGTGTCCTTCGCGCCGCGGATGCGGTCCTCGCAGCGGGCGCGGCGGCGGTGGCGTAGTTCGAGATCGGCGAGCTGGCCGCGGGGTGTGTTGGTCGCGAACGCGGTGATCCGGTTCCCGTCGACGTCGGTGATCCGCAGCTGCGCGCCGGGATGCGGCCGTTCCTTGCGGGCGATGACTCGTATTCCGGGTGGCCAGCTGGTCAGGTCGGTCAGTCCGGTCAGTTCGGCGACGAATGTGCCGGGGCGGGGCTGACGGTCGGCGTCGTAGGCCGGCGTCCACGCCGCGATCGGAAGCTTGCCGATCAGCTCGGCGGCGTCGTCGGGCAGAGTGAACCCGACCGAGTAGCCCAGCCGCCTGCGGTGCAGCCACTCCACGAAGGCGTGGGTCCCGCCGGCCGAGTCCGCGCGGACCAGCACCGACCGGGACCGTCGCAGCCGCCGCGGGAGCTGGGCCAGCGCGGTGGCGGCGACCGTGATGGGGTCGGCGGCGGTGTTCGAGCCGGCGTTTCCTGCTCGCAACAGCACCGCGGCCGGCTCTCCGGAACCGTCGGGGCCGTGGTCGACGAACGCCCACAGCGGGTGAAACCCGAACCCCTTCTTGAACGTCGGTCGCGCTTGTTCCTTCTCCGAATGCGCACGGCGCCAACTGCTCAGACAATCCCCGGCCCAGCCCGGACACCCGGACCGTCTCGGTCAGCAACACCCCGCCACCGACACGACACCCCGCCCGGCCCCGTCCACACGGACAGATGGGTAGACACCGCTACGCTGCACCATGAAGGTGCTCCTTGGTGATGGATGGTTCAGGCCTCGACAAGCCCGATCCTCCCGGCTCAGGAGCACTTTCCTATTTCCGACACCCCCAACAGACGATCACCGACATGAAAGCCCTGGGCTAACCTCCCGTCGGCGGCCTGGTCGCCTCCTGGAAGTCGACGACGGCCCCGCCGTGGTCCCTCGCCCAGTTCGTCAGGACTTCGATGGGCTCGAGAAGGGTTTGGCCGAGGTCGGTGAGGCTGTACTCGACCCGCCGTGGCGCTCCGGCATGGCGTTCGACCAGACCGTACTGCTGGAGCCGGCGCAGCGTCTGGGTGAGGACCTTGCGCGAGATGCCGCCGATGAGGTCGACGAGCTCACCGTGCCTACGAGGCTGCTGGCTGAGCCCGAAGAGCACGAGCACTGCCCATTTGTCCGAGATGATCTCGACCGCCAGGCGCGTGGGGCAGTCGGCGAGGAAGGCTGTTCCAGCTGCGTTCTGCATGAAAATCGAAGGTACCAGGAGGTAACCCACGGCTCCGTAACGTCTTCCGCGAGCAACGAAACCAGCGCCAGCTGCGGAGGAGTCACCATGCCACGAGTCGTCGTGTTCGATGAGTTCGGCGGGCCGGATGTCCTGCACGTGGTCGAGGAGCCGGTCGTCGAGCCCGCCGCCGGCGAGGTACGGGTCAGGATCGAGGCGTTCGCCGTCAACCCGCTCGATCAGATGATGCGTTCCGGTACCTCGCCCGCAAGCGTCCCCCTGCCACACGCTCGCCTCGGCGTCGAAGGAACCGGCGTCGTCGACGCGCTGGGTCCAGAGATCACCGGGCTGGAGATCGGCGATCCGGTCATCCTCACGGCCATTCCGGACGCGAGCGTCAGGGGCAGCTACGCCGAATACACCACGGTCCCCGCGAGCCGGGTCGTCGCCCGGCCGGCCGGGCTCGGAATCACGGAGGCGGCGGCGATCTGGGTCGCGTACTCCACTGCCTACGGCGCGCTCGTCGAAAAGGCGAAAATGCGGCCCGGCGACCACGTCCTCATCACTGCCGCGTCCGGCGGCGTTGGCCGGGCGGCGATACAGATCGCCAATCAGATCGGCGCCGTGCCCATCGCCATCACTCGGCACACGGCGAAGAAGGACGACCTGCTCGCCGCCGGCGCCGCCGTGGTCATCGCCACCGACCACGTGGACGTCGTCGAAGCCGTCGGCCACCACACCGGCGGGGCCGGCGCCGACATCGTCCTCGACGTTGTCATGGGCCCCGGCCAGCAGGATCTCCTGAGGGCGGCCCGCCCCGGCGGAACACTGGTCGCCGCGGGCTTCCTGGACCCTCGGCCCACACCCTTCCCGAGAAGCACGCCACTCACGATTTTCAGCTACCGGAGCTTCGAGCACACCCTCGACGCCGTCGTGGTGAAGCGCATGGCGGCCTTCCTGAACGCCGGCGTACGCCTCAATGCACTGCTGCCCGCCATCGACAAGGTGTTCGCCCTCGACGACGTCGTCGAGGCACACCACCACCTCGAGAAGGGGCTCCATGCCGGGAAGAAGATCGTCGTCACGGTCTAGGAACGGACCAGAAGGAGCCGGCCAGCCCGGATCTTTCGTGTGTCGGCGAGGTGTGATCATGAGGTGGCCCGCCGCGTTTGTTGATGTTGAGTTGTGTCGTTCGGCGGGGTCCGGGTCGTGGCGGGTGGCCCGGCTGTCGCGCGGGGTGGGCGCCCGGGTCCACGTCCGGGGGTTCTTCCTGGCTGGTGGGGTGGGAGGTGGGTGGTCCCGGGTTATCCGGGGGTGGGCAGAGCTCTCAGGGTGGTGATCGCTTGGACCGCGAGTGGTGTCCAGGGGTGGTGGGCGGCCAGGTGTAGTACGGATGTGCGGGCGTGGCGGGCGAGTCGCCCCGCTAGCCAGAACAGTCGGTGACGCAGCCTCTTGATCTCCCAGCGCCGCGCGGGCCGGGCGGGCAGGGCGGCCATCTGGGTCCAGGCGGTCAGGTCGAGGGCGAGCGCGACGAGGGCGCACCAAATCTGGTTCTGGGCGAAGTCGTGCAGCGGCAGGTTCGTCAGGCCGGTGTCCTTCGCGCCGCGGATGCGGTCCTCGCAGCGGGCGCGGCGGCGGTG
>NZ_KB891165.1 GCF_000373365.1 Parafrankia discariae | reverse complement strand
GGTCCCCAAACTCACCTACATTCGATCTTGACCCGAAGATCGAATGGTCCCCGTTCTCACCTACATCTGGTCCCCGTTCTCACTTGCAAAGCCACTTCGTGCTCCACACCGCCACCGCGGACGGACAGCCTCGCTACCAGCACGCAGCCCGCACGCTCGACCGCCACCTGCACCGCATCACCCACTCCCGGCTCGACGCCGCCCAGGCCCGCATGGCCCACAAGGCCCCGGGCACGTTCGATGAATACGACCTGTTCTACGGGCTCACCGGGCTGGGACTCATCCTCCTGCGTACCGCCCCGGCCAGCGACACCCTCGCCGCCGTCCTCACCTACCTGCACCGGCTCACGACCCAGCCCCTCACCCTCGACGGGCTCCACGCACCAGGCTGGTGGGCCACCCGCGACCCCGACCCGCTGTCCCCCACCCCGGGCGGTCACGCGAACCTGGGCCTGGCCCACGGCGCGGCCGGCATTCTCGCGCTGCTCGCCCTCGCCGCCCGCGCCGGCCACACCGTGGACGGCCACCACGACGCGATCATCAGCCTGTGCGCCTGGTTCGACCAGTGGCGTCAGGACTCCGACGGCGGGCCGTGGTGGCCGCAGTGGCTCACCCGTGACGATCTACGCGCCGGGCAGCCGACCCAGCCGGGCCCAGGTCGGCCATCGCTGTGTTACGGGACGCCCGGGATCGCCCGGGCGCTCCAGCTCGCCGCGATCGCCCTCGCCGACCCGGCACGTCAAGCCGACGCCGAGCACGCCCTCGCGACCTGCCTGGCCGGCCCCCATCTTGCCGGGCTTCCCGACGCGGGCCTGTGCCACGGTCTCGCCGGCGTCTACCAGGCCACGTCCCGTGCCGCCGCCGACGCGATCACGCCCGGCATCGGCGCCCACCTGCCCGGGCTCGCCGCCGCCCTCACCGCGCGGGCGAGCACCACCGACGGGTCCACCGCGCTGCTCACCGGCGCCACGGGTGTCCAGCTCGTGCTCGAAACCGCTCGCCGCGCCGCCCCACCTGTGTCCGGGTGGGACTCATGTCTGCTGCTGTGCTGACCACACCGACCGCCGGGCGGGTTGTCGACGCCGTCCGCGCCCTTCTGGCCGGACGTGACATCGCCGTCGCCGCGGCCGAGGCGGGTCTGGCCCCGGCCGACCTCGCGGACGCCGCCGACACCTACCACCTGGCCGGAATCACCGCGCTCGAACAGCGGGCCACCGCACGCTGGCACCAGGTGCACGTCCGTCCCGCCGGGAACCACCCCGCCGACCGCACTCTGGCGACCCTCATCGGCCCCCACCTCGACGCATTCGTGGCGGGCGGCGCGGCGTCCGGCTGGTGGCATATGAACAAGCCGCCCGGCTGGCGGATACGCCTCCTCAACGCCGACACGGACGCGGTCCACCAGCTGCTCGACGACCTGACCGCCGCCGGAGCCGTCGCCGCGTGGAGCCCAGCCATCTACGAGCCGGAAACGGCAGCGTTCGGCGGCGACGGCGGCATGGGTATCGCCCACGCGCTCTTCTGCGCCGACTCCGCCGGAGTCCTCGACTTCCTCCGCCGCAACAACCCGCCGCTGGCCCGCCGCGAGCTGTCCGTCCTGCTGATCAGTTCCATGTGCGTCGCCGCCGGCCTCGACTGGTACGAACGCGGCGACGTCTTCACCCGCGTCGCCGCGATGCGCCCCGACCCGCCCCCATCCCCGGCGCGGACCACCTTCACCGCCCAGCTCCGCACCCTGCTCGCCGCCCCTACTCAGACGGGATCACCACTGTTCGCCCCCAACGGGCCGGCCGCGTTCGCCGCCCCCTGGCGTGACGCCTTCGAGACCGCCGGCGGGCGCCTCGCCGCGGCCGCTTCCGCCGGCACCCTGACCCGAGGCCTGCGCACCGTCCTCGCCCACACAGTGATCTTCCACTGGAACAGGCTCGGCCTGCCCGCCACCACGCAGGCTGTCCTCACCAACTCGGCAGCCCGCGCGTGCCTCCCCGAGGACTGACCACGGACGACGCCCCACCTGCGCAACGACGGGCCCGGCCAGCACCTCGGCTCGGTCGACGGGCGGCGTGCCGTTGGCCCGGCTACCGCCCCCAGCTCCCCCGCGGCCTCCGCCGCTGACGGCTACCAGCCCTCCCGGGGAGGTCATCCCCGCGACGGGGCCGCCGGCCGGGGAAACGGAGTGGGCTGGGAATCCAGAACGGAAACCGTGTTGGAGTCACGAGGCGGGTGTCGTCGACGTGTGATCTCTGGAGGTTCTTTCGCTAGCTCTGCGGGCACACCGATTGGTATGTGATGTTCGGAAGATAGCGGCGCCATTCGTCTTGTGTTATCTGCCCGGTTGGGCTCGCGCATGCCCGTTCCGCGATCTGGTCGGGGTCTGCGGTCCAAAGGCGCACGGACTTGTCGTCGCTGCCCGTGGCAAAAATCTTCCTTTTCGGGTTGAATGAAATTCTGCGCACGATTCCTTCATGGCTGCCGGTGAAGGTCGCCAAAAGCTGTGGTTGCTGAGGTCGACTGATGTCCCAGAGCCGGATGGCACGGTCGTCTCCGCTGGTAGCCAGGATGGTGCCGTCGGGATCGAATGCGAGACCGCGTATCGGGCTAGGAATTCGAATGGATTGGCTCAGAATTTTCGGATAGTGAGGGTCTTCGGTGTCCCAGAGTTGAACTCCGCCGGTTTTGTCAGGAATAGCAAGAATAGTGCTGGTTGGGTTGAATGCGATGTCTGCGGCACCGTCGACCTGGTCTGTGAGAGTGGTGATAGATACTGGTCGGCGAAGGTCGGTGACGTTCCAGAGTCGCACGGTGTGGTCCCAGCTGATCAATACCGCTAAGTTAAGCTAACCACTCCTTGATCGACTGGGCAGGCGAGCTTGATCGTCGGAGCGGCAGGATGGTTGATTCCGTGGTCTGTTGT